>CANNKH010000004.1 GCA_947504985.1 Methylococcaceae bacterium
CAGCGCCATGTCCTTGATAGACAACTGTTATAGCGTCCAGCGCAACCTGTTCAACGGGGTCATTGCGGGGTTCATCGGCAGCCTGATGCCTACCATGAACCACTTGAACCCAGATTTTCAGGCTGTCGTCAATGCGTAACTTCTATTTACGTTCATAGCAGCCATGGCACCATAGCCGTCCAAAAGAACAATGTGGGCAAACCCTTGGCCGATAGATAACCGGATTATTGGCTAATGAATCGAGGTGTTGTTGGAGGGAGGTGATTGATGCGACAATTCGGTACATGGGCTGGCCTTTTGGGACTGCGGGTGGGTCGAAGCTTCCCACGATAACAGAGGAATGACAGCCTTTTAAATACCAAATTTGTCTCGCGCTTAGAAAGGGAATCTACAGCCAAAATCCCTGAATTACTTAGGGACTAAAGTCGTATCTGGGGATTAAATAGGGGCAGACGTAACACACAATCAAAATATTTCTGCCCGTACTGTTAATCAGGGCTTTAAATACAATCAAAAATTTTAGCCAACAAGTTCTCTATCTGGTAATTATTACCTTTACTAAAAAGTTAAATTACCTATCATGACAGACACTTATTATGAACATATACGTTAGTGGGTAGCTTATGTTTTTTAAAAATCTATGGTCTTTTCAGTATAAAAAGAACCCTGAAAAAGCTGACTATCAGAGCTATTCTTCATCAGAAAAAGCTTATACCCCTGTAAGCCAACTGGTTATCGGTATGTATATTGTTGAATTGGATAGACCGTGGTTAGAAACTCCTTTTTTGTTTCAAGGCTTTGAATTAAAAACTGAAGCACAGATTAAATCTGTCAAAAATTTTTGTAATTATGTTTACATTGATAAGACTAAAACGAAAACAATAAAACGCGTCATTTCAGAAAATCAAGCTCAATCACAATCTAAAATTCTAAACAATATTGATACTTCAGAAATCCCCCTTAAAAAAACAGGAAGTTTCGAGCATGAAATTTCACAGGCGGATAATATTTATACCAATGCTGAACAATTGATGGCTAATTTCATGACAACAGCAGCAAAAGGTGCTGGAGTTGATGGCTGGTTAGCCAAAAAAGCTGTTACAGATTGTGTAAGTAGTGTTTTGAAGTCTCCTGATGCGATGTTATGGCTAACGCAGTTAAAAAATAAAGATAAATATACCTTACAACACAGTTTGAACGTCTGTATTTTGGCGATTGTTTTTGGTCGATACCTGAACGTTTCAAAAGAAAACTTGGTTAATCTTGGCTTATGCGGAATGCTGCACGATATTGGCAAGATGCGTATCCCGCTAAGGATTCTAAATAAACGGAGTCAATTGGAAAATGAAGAACTCGAAATTTTAAAAACACATACGACACTCGGCTATGAGCTATTAAAATCAAGTGATTGCATGGATCCATGCGTAGCTGAAACTGCACTTACCCATCATGAATGCCTAGATGGTTCAGGCTATCCTCGTGGACTTAAACAAGGCAGTATTTCAGATTTTGCAAAAATTATTTCGATTGTTGATGCTTACGATTCAATGACCAGTGACAAAATTTATCAAAAAGGTAAAACTCATCTTGAAGCCATTCATGCCATGATGACTATGGCAGGGTACGCTTGGGATAAAAAGCTGGTTATCAAGTTTATCGAATGTTTGGGAGTTTATCCCCCAGGTAGTCCAGTTGTTATGACAAACGGCTCGCTAGGCGTTGTTATTGAAGTCAATGACAAAATGAAATTACGACCTAAAGTAATATTGCTTATGGATGAGGAAAAACAGCCCTTACCGGAACAGGTTATTGATTTATCGGAAATGATTTGCGACAACCACGGAAACACATTTACGATTAAAAATATAATTAATGCGGAAGAGTGGAATATTGATATCAACAAATATTATCGCGATGGCTTCATACAAAAAAGCTTTGCGAGAAATCTGAATTAGGTTAGGACGGCAGCCGGATTTTGCTTAACCGGCTGCCTGCTTAGCGGGTTATTTTTTTGCTTTATTGCGTTCGTTTACTTCTTTAATCACTTCTTCAGCCACATTTTTCGGACATGGCATGTAATGTGAGAATTCCATAGAGAACTGTCCACGACCTGAAGTCATGGTGCGCAAATCACCAATGTAACCGAACATTTCGCTCAACGGTACATCTGATTTGATACGTACACCCGTTACACCTGCATCTTGTGATTTAATCATGCCACGGCGACGATTAAGGTCACCGATAACATCACCCACATGATCGGCTGGGGTAAAAGTATCAACCGCCATGATTGGCTCAATCAATTGTGGAGCCGCTTTAGGAATCGATTGACGGAAAGCCGCTTTTGCAGCAATTTCGAACGCAATCGCTGAAGAGTCAACCGCGTGGAATCCACCATCAGTTAAAATAACTTTAAAGTCTAAACAAGGAAACCCGGCCAGTACGCCTTTATCGAGCATACTTTTAAAGCCTTTTTCGACAGCGGGCCAATATTCGCGAGGTACGTTACCGCCGGTTACCGCAGATTCAAAAACAAAACCACTACCTGGCTCGCCTGGTTCAATTTTGTAGTTGATTTTACCGTATTGACCAGATCCACCTGATTGCTTCTTATGGGTATATTCATCTTCCACTGCTCTGGTAATCGTTTCGCGATAAGCTACTTGTGGTTTACCAACAATAACATCCACACCATGAGTACGTCTTAAAATGTCAACTTTAATATCAAGATGCAGCTCGCCCATCCCTTTAAGAATAGTTTCGCCACTGTCTTCATCGGTTTCAACATGAAACGATGGGTCTTCTTGAATCATTTTACCCAGTGCGATACCCATTTTTTCAGAGGCAGCTTTATCTTTCGGTGAAATAGCCAACGAAATAACTGGATCAGGAAATACCATCGGTTCTAAGGTTGCCGGGAATTTTGGATCGCACAGCGTATGACCCGTTTGTACATTTTTCATGCCCAGTACAGCAACAATATCACCCGCTTGCGCTGATTCCAGCTCATTACGTGCATTCGCGTGCATTTCTACGATACGACCAATACGCTCAGTTTTACCAGTAAAGGTGTTTAATACTGACGTACCTTTTTCCAGTTTACCGGAGTAGATGCGCAAAAAGGTCAATGCGCCAAAACGGTCGTCCATAATCTTGAATGCTAGGGCACGCAAAGGTTTTTCAGCATCAACGATAGCAAAGAGCCCTGTTGGGTTGCCTTCCATATCCACTTCAGGCTGTGGCTTAACTTCAGTTGGGCAAGGCAAGTAATCAATAACGCCGTCAAGCACCAATTGCACCCCTTTGTTTTTAAATGAAGAACCGCAGAAAGTCGGGAAGAAATCAAGGTTGATCGTACCTTTGCGGATACAGCGTTTAATGGTGTCAATATCAGGTTCTTCGCCTTCGAGGTATTTTTCCATGACATCGTCAAACTGATCGGCAACTTCGTCAATCAATTTTTCGCGCCATTTTTCGACATCTGCAACCATATCGGCAGGAACATCTTGCACGGTATAATTTAATGGATCACCAGAATCGTCCCATATCCATGCTTTGCGTGTTAAAACATCGACAACACCGGAAAAATCATCTTCCCTGCCAATCGGCAAGGTCATCACCAGCGGATGGGCACCCAGCACCTCTTCAACCTGTTTAACTACACGGTAGAAGTCGGCGCCAATACGATCTAGTTTGTTGATATAGATAACCCGGGCAACTTCAGAGTCATTCGCATAACGCCAGTTGGTTTCTGATTGAGGCTCTACACCACCTGAACCACAAAATACGCCGATACCACCGTCGAGCACTTTAAGTGAACGATATACTTCGATAGTAAAGTCAACGTGACCTGGGGTATCAATAATGTTAAAGCGATGATCTTTCCAAAAACAGGTCGTTGCCGCCGACTGAATGGTAATGCCGCGCTCTTGCTCCTGTTCCATAAAATCTGTCGTTGCTGCACCATCGTGTACTTCACCGATTTTATGGATTTTACCGGTGAGTTTTAAAATTCGCTCGGTAGTTGTGGTTTTACCGGCATCGACGTGAGCGAAAATACCGATGTTTCTGTAAAGCGTTAGATCTGTCATGTGATTACTCTAAAGTTGGGCATAAAAAACTTTTTTGGTGACCATTCCTTTTAGTGCCAGTTCAAGAAGCAGCAGCTCAGAATGGTTTGGGTTCGGGCGAAGGACTACCATCTGTAACCGCCAATGTTATTAACAAGGCGGTTTTTGAAACCATTGCTTTGGGAATGCGTAGGCTATCTGTCGATGTAGCTCAAAACAAAGTGAGAGAGCATTTTAACAATCGCAACACTTCTCGATTTCTTACTCGTCCAGCTTCGAAAGCCGGATATTTTAACCTAAAAATGGTACAAAAACACAGGAAACCATCAATTTGTGTTCCAGCGATTCGTCTAAGACGATAGGAGCGAAATAATTTCGGTAACATAATGGCCGCGAACCCTCAAAGGGCTGGCAGTCATTGAATCCAACGGAAGTTACAAATTCCAGTGCTAAATGACTTTAATCCCCCCGCCTCATTTAACAGTATCATGCTTTGGTTATACACAAAATCTGTGGATAACATTGTGGATGTCTTACTTTGTTTAGTGCTTACCGGCTGTCTTTATTACAGTTTTGTTAAATTGTATAAAAAGTCGACAATATCTGCTCTACACGCAATAAGTCTTCCTGCGTATCAACACCGGCAGGCGGTGTTTTATCAACAACTTTTACCAAAATTGCCTCACCTTGCCACAGTATTCTCAACTGTTCCAAGGCCTCAATAGACTCCAGTAATGATGCATCCCAACGGCAATAGTGCCTTAAAAAATCCACTGTGTAGGCATACATTCCGATATGCCGAAGGTGAGCTATTTTTCCTGATGGCTTACCGCCTGAGGCAGTAAAACGGGCTCTTTCCCACGGAATTGATGCACGACTAAAATACAGTGCATAACCCGCTTTATTTAAAACCACTTTTACGGCGTTGGGATTAAAAATTTCTTCTTCCTCGATAATTTCAGCCGCTAATGTAGCAATACCAGCCTGATTCTGCCCAGCTAATGCAACGGCAACCTCGCGAATATAATTAGAGGGAATCAGCGGCTCATCACCCTGCAAATTCACGATGATATCATTAGTATCCCAACCACATAACGTCGCGATTTCGGCAATACGTTCGGTTCCGCTTTCGTGATCTGGGCGCGTCATCATCGCCGTAAACCCTAAAGCATTAACGGCGCAGGCAATTCTATCATCGTCCGTGGCTACTATAATTGTTTCAGCACCCGCTTCTCTCGCCCGTTCACAAACATGGGCAATCATCGGTTTACCGGCAATGTTCAGCAGCGGTTTACCGGGTAACCGGGTAGAACCATACCGTGCAGGAATAACAACTTTAAAAGCTAGACTCATGAATATAACGCATCCACTTCTTCGCTACTCAACTGACGAGCTTCGTCTTCAAGCATCACGGGAATGTCGTCACGAATTACAAAAGCCAATCGATCAGCGCGACAAATCAATTCTTGTTTGTCCTTGTCGTAGCGCAACGGGCTCTTACAAATCGGACAAGCCAGAATATCGAGTAATTTTTTATCTATCATGTTATTTTCTCTTAAGGTATAGGGACAGGTGCAAGGATAAACCCAAACTATCTGACTTTTTTTCTGATTAAATCTAACAATTGTTCAGCAAACTGCGGTTCAGGTACGGCGGTGACTGGAACATACCAATGTTGCTCACTGGCAAATGAAGTGCATTTTACGGCGTCTTTTTCTGTCATTAACACGGGTTTATTATCCGAAAACAAAATATCACCAGCTTCAAACGGATAATGATCTGGAAAACTGCGTGTTTTACACGATAATCCAGCCGCTGCCAGCAACTTGAAAAATCGTTCTGGATTGCCTATTCCAGCTATCGCATAGCATTCGACGTCACTAAATTCGGCTAATGGCTTTTGCTCAGAGGTCACCATATTAATAGCAGTATCGCCTACCAATCGCATGCTATATTCGTTGTCTTCGTATTTCTCACCGTTAACAATAATTAAATCGACGCTTTGCAAACGACTAATGGGCTCGCGTAATGGACCTGCGGGCAGGCAATAGCCATTACCGAAGCGCCTTTCACCATCAATGACCGCTATTTCAATATCACGATGCAGCGCATAATGTTGTAGCCCATCATCAGATAAAATAATGGTGCAATTGGCTTCCCGAAGTAGTTGTTTTGCATCGTCTATACGCAAAGGTCCGACGACGACCGGACAGCCGGTCTGCTTGGCAAGCAATACGGCTTCATCGCCAACGATTTCGGCCTGACTATTAGCGTTTACTGATTGCGGCCAAATATCAGCGTGACCACCGTATCCTCGACTGATAATTCCTGGTTGATAGCCTGCCTCTTTAAGTAACGTTGCCATCCAAATAATTAATGGCGTTTTGCCGGTTCCACCCACAGTGATATTACCAACAATGACAACTGGCACAGGTAATCGGTGTATTTTTAGTACCCCCACTTGGTATAGAAATTTTCTAAATCGCACTATATCGCTGAAAATAAAACCAAGGGGAAATAACCATACGCCGATAAACGGGTCTTTATACCAGACTTTTTCTGCCCATTTACGCAACTGGGCACTACGATTGGGTGTTGTTTTCATGGTTGGGTCTCTGGTCTGAGGGCACTAAAGCTAATGTGGCTAAATCCCGCATGAGCCGTTGCTTCCAAGGCTTTAATAACAGCCTGATGAGCGGTGTTACTGTCAGCATTGATAATAACAGGCGTTTGTTCGGCGTTCGTTGACAGCTTTTGTAATGCCTGAATTAAAGTTTCAGTTTTTTGGTTGATTAACTCAAACGGTAATTCACCGTTTTTTTGCAGATAATAATTGCCATCGGCATCAATGCTAAGGGTAACATTCTCCGGATAATCTTCAGCGGCGATGCTATCTGCTTCAGGCAGCTTGATCTTAATTTCTGTTTGCCGACTAAATGTCGTGCTAACCATGAAGAAAAACAGCAGTAATAACACGACATCAACCATTGATGTCATTGAAATTTCGGGCGCTACTTTTTTTTTACGGCGAAAATTCATAGCATAGGCTCACGGTCACCATGCAAAATATCGACTAATTTCAGTGCTTCTGCTTCCATATTGACGACATATTCATCAACCAAGCGTTCAAAATAGCGATGAAAAATAAGGCTCGGAATAGCCACTATTAAGCCCCCGGCGGTAGTAATCAATGCGACTGAAATACCACCTGCCAGCACGGCAGGATCGCCTATACCTTGGGCAACTATTGCAGAAAAAGCCTGGATCATGCCGACAACTGTACCCAATAATCCCAGCAACGGGGCAATAGAGGCAATCGTACCGAGTGTGTTCAAAAAACGCTCCAGTTTATTCACTACCTGACGACCCGCTTCTTCAATACATTCTTTCATCACCTCTCGACCATGATGACTATTGGCAAGCCCAGAGGCGAGCACAAAGCCCAGGTAGGAGCTGGTTTTCAAGCGGTACAGCGTGTTATCGTCCAGTTTTTTTTCACGAGCTAAACGCCAAACTTGAGGAACCAAGTCTGGCGGTAAAACTTTCTTTTTTTGTAACGTCCAAAAACGCTCGAAAATGATGGCTAGCGCGGCTATTGAACATAGGATAAGCGGCGTCATCATCCAACCGCCGCTTTTTATTATTTCAAACACGATATTTCCTAAAGTGAGAGGGATAACACAAGATTGTTTTTCAAATACTGGCGTATTTTAACCCAAAGCCCTGCCAGCAGACACTTCCCGACCTATCCAGAAATAAGTAATAAGCCATGCCATAATGCAGGCCATCGCACTAATGGAGTAAACAAACAACGCTCCCGCCGAATCCCAGTAATAACCGCCATAAAAACTGCCTAATACACCGCCTAACCCATAACAAAGACTGCCATATAACGCCTGACCTTTACCTTGATGCTGGCGCCCAAAATAGCGATGCACAAGATGAATAGCCGCAACATGCACACCGCCAAATGTCGCCGCATGTAATAATTGAGCCAGTATTAATAACGCCAAATCATCAGGATACCAAGCGATCATCAGCCAGCGAATCGCCGCCAGCGCAATGCTAAACAGAAAAATAGTTCTGAGAGAAAGCTGTGCCAGCAAACGCTTCATATAAACGAATAAAACAATTTCTGCGACGATGCCGAGCGTCCAAAGTCCACCGGTCAAGGTTGACGAGTAATGATGTTGATTAAGATAAATGGAATAAAAAACATAATACGGTGTGTGCGCAAGCTGTAGCAGCATACCGACAATAAAAAAAGCAATAACTTCTGGCTTTTTTATGATTTGCAAAATACCGATGGCATTTTTTTCGTGATGTGCAGCACTTGCTTCTGGAACAATCAGGGTCGTTAAACCCATCAAGACCAATAATGCGGTAATCGCTATCGGCAAAAGGGCAATGGGTTGGCTGTCTAATAATCTGCCAATAGCCAGTACAGCGACAATAAATCCGATAGAACCCCACAGTCTGATTTGGCTATAGCGATGTGACTCTTCTTTTAAATGAAATAATGTAATAGCTTCAAACTGCGGTAACGCCGCATGCCAGAAAAAACTGAATCCGGCGGTGATTAACGCAATCCAGAAATAACTATGGGCGAGTAAGAAAGTGCCACACAATAACGCTGCCAATAAGGATGCCGTGCGGATAATAGGCATACTCTTTTGAGTATGATCAGCAATCCAGCCAAATAAATTAGGCGAAATAATTTTGGTACCGGCAAGTACAGCAAAAAGCTCGCCAATTTGCGCCGCATTGAAGCCAATATCTTTCAGATAAAGGCTCCAGTAAGGCGTAAAACCACCCAGCGCTGCAAAATAAAAAAAGTAAAATCCTGACAGCCGCCAGTAAGGAATGGCCATAATCTTCGTGAGTCTTTGGTTTATCTTAAAACAGGTAAGCCCGACACAACGCCGGCATTTTGTGCCCGATGCCGTAAAAAATGATCCATTAGCACCATCGCCATCATCGCTTCTGCAATCGGCGTAGCGCGAATACCAACGCAAGGATCATGACGACCTTCGGTAACTACAGTAGCCGCTTCGCCTTGCTGGTTTATGGTATGACCCAGCAGACGCAAACTCGATGTTGGCTTTAAGGCAATGCTAGCAGTAATTGACTGACCGCTGGAGATACCACCTAAAATACCACCCGCATGGTTACTTAAAAAACCATCGGGCGTCATTTCATCGCGGAACTGTGTGCCTTTGCTAGTGATGCAGGCAAAACCATCGCCAATTTCAACACCTTTAACGGCATTGATACTCATCAGTGCATAAGCCAGCTCAGCGTCGAGACGATCAAAAATAGGCTCACCCAATCCAGGCGGAACATGGCTAGCAACCACTTCGATTCTAGCACCAATAGAGTCACCTTCCTTGCGTAAGGCATCCATGTACCTCTCCATGTCAGCCACTTTATCAACATCAGGACAGAAAAAAGGATTGCTGTCGATGACGCTCCAATCCAACTTATCAATTTTAATGGGACCCAGTTGTGACAAATAGCCACGAACTTCTATGCCTACCTGTTCTTTGAGATATTTTTTAGCAATGCTACCAGCCGCTACCCTCATCGCCGTCTCGCGTGCTGAAGATCGACCACCGCCACGATAGTCCCTGAAACCGTATTTTTGCTGATAAGTATAATCAGCATGACCCGGTCTAAACGTGTCGGCAATTTTGGAATAATCTTTCGAACGTTGATCCGTATTTTCGATAAGCAAGCCTATCGGCGTACCAGTGGTTTTGCCTTCAAATACTCCGGACAGAATTTTGACTTCATCATCTTCACGGCGCTGTGTCGTGTGTCTGGATGTACCCGGTTTACGGCGATCCAGATCCCGCTGTATATCCGCTTCTGTTAACGCCATACCGGGTGGGCAGCCATCGATAATACAACCTAAAGCAAGCCCGTGGCTTTCGCCAAAAGTAGTGACTGTAAATAATTTTCCTAGCGTATTTCCTGACATTATATAAGCGCCGAAACAAAGGATTGATGGTGAAAATTAACTTGTTCAGCAGTCAACAAAAACACACCGTAGCCACCGCGTTCAAAGTCTAGCCAATAAAACGGCACCTCAGGGAAGGTACTTTGCAGGGTTTCAGCACTATTACCCACTTCGACAATTAAAATGCCTTTTTCGGTCAGATAATTATCCGCATCAGCGAGTATACGTATCACAATATCCAGTCCGGATTCGCCGCCCTTAAAGCCAATATCCGGCTCAGCTCTATATTCTATCGGCAATTGCTCCCACTCTTCTCGGCAGACATAAGGCGGGTTACTCACAATAATGTCGTAATGGGTTTCTGGTAAATCTTCAAAGACATCTGACAAATACAACGTTACGGAATCTTCCAGTTGATGTTTTTTGATATTTTTTTCTGCAACAGCAAGCGCATCTTCAGACAAATCCACCGCATCAACGAAAGCATCAGGAAAAGCGTAGGCGCAAGCAATAGCAATGCAGCCACTACCTGTACCTAAGTCCAGAATACCTTGAACCTGATCTTCATCAACCCAAGGCAAAAAACGTTGCTCAATGAGTTCAGCAATAGGTGATCTGGGCACCAGTACCCGCTCATCGACATAAAACGATAATCCCGCAAAAATAGCTTCGTGCGTTAAATAGGCTGCGGGGACTCTTGTCTTGATACGTTTATCCGTAATTTCGATAACATGTTGGCGCTCATCCAGCGTCAATACGGTATCCAGATAAGCTTCAGAAAGATCATAGGGTTGATAAACGGTATGCAAAACTAATGCAGCGGCTTCATCAAGCGCAGTTATCGTGCCGTGACCAAAGCTAAGTTGGGCTTCAGTAAAGCGGCTGGCTGCCCAGCGAATATAATCACGCAGGGTAGATAAAGTGGTTAAAACTTCAGAAGGTGTTGATTGCATAATTTATCTATAAAGGTAGTTTGAGTTGGGTTGATCCACTAATTTCAATTCATTAGAAAGCATCCGCCTTCGCCTTAGCTTCTTTGGCGCCTTCAAAATTCTTTTGCATCTCTCTCGCCTTGGCAATTAACAACCAGCTATGTTTTTTCAAACGAGTATCGTTTGATGCTAATAGTGCTGATTTTTTTGCTAAATCTTCAGCAAGACGGGGTCTGGATTCTTTTAACCTGAGCAAAGCCAATTTGTAATATAACGTTGGGTTCCTAGGTTCAATTCTGATGGCGCGTTCGATAGTTGTCGTGGCAGACTGAACATTACCTTTTTGATCGCTTTGGTTAGCGGCAACAACCAATGCACCAACAGCAGGCGACAAAGGCACAAAAGTAGTTAACGGCTCAAAAGTCGGCTCAGGTGGCGGAGGGGGAGGTGGTGCAGGTAGCTGTTCAGATTCACTGGGTGAAGGCGGGGCTGTAGATTCCGGCACGGTATCTTGAGGTGCAATAGGCGGAACAGGGGTTACGGCATGTTGGGTTTGTTCCAGTAATGCCAATTCTTTTTCCTGTGCTGGAGTCAATAATGATTGTGTCTGTTCCGACAATAAGGGTTCGGCAGGCAGCTCGACCGGCGTAACAATAACAGATTCTTGTAATGGTTTTATTTCTATAGTTTGCTCAACACCTTGGTCAGATTTGAGTTGTTCCGGTTCGGCAGGCATCTGCGGTGCATTACGATAAACGGCAGAATGATGACTTTCATAAACAGGCGCAGGGGGTCTGGAACCCGCGCAACCGACAATGACAGAAGGTAGGGCGCAAATAAAAAGAAGTCGTTTAATTAACATGGATTGAACGGTTCACCTATCGTGGCCTAGAGTTTTGGAAAACAAAACAAGATTTGGATTATAAAGACCTTGGCGATTTTCTACCAGCTTGATAGGTAGTCTTTTTAGTCCATAAGCATCTACACAAGTTTATTTATTAAAAATCATAAGGTTAACGTTATTTTATGTAGATAACTGCTGTTTCAAGCCAGATTTTGTGGTTAAAAAACTAAAAATATAACAATTATCTGCAAGACAACATCATGTAACACATTGTTTTTAAAATAATTAAAGCTATGTAGATACTTATGCTCTTAGGGACAGGACGGCGACGGGCACCAGTAACACCACTCAGGCTTTTTTGGTGCCGATGTCGATGAGATAGTCGATGATGACCAACCAGGGTTCACTGATCAGTTGGACTTGTTTGAGTTGCAAATCTAAGCACAAGGTAACAGGTTTAATCCACTACCCAAATTACGAAGGATGTCATAATTGACAGTTTTTGGAAAACTCGCAGCTATGATGATACAAAAATTATTTGGTACTTACTCCGGCTTCTAACTTGATTCTCTTCTTTGAGAGTTATGTTTTAAATTGATGTAAGATAGATCTCGCGTTACCCCAGCTTGTATTTTCAATAATATCTGGTGACGAATTATTTAAAATTGTTGCCAAAATAACTTCTCTTGCGTCATGACTGACTGAATGACGATTTTTTCCTGATGAATTAACTGTAGGAAGAAAGCTTAGATGCACCTCTATTTTGTCTAAGCTAAGAATTTTTATTAAATGCGGAACAAAAGCATCATCGCCAACAAAAGGCGCTTGTTCTTTGGCTAAACCTTGATATTGAATGGCAGTCGGCTGAATCACAGACTTGGTCAACAATGCTGGCTGGAATAATGAAGCATGAAAACTTAGAACGCTATCGCCTTTCGTCGTAGTCCCTTCAGGAAAGGCGATAATGTTGCTATTTTGTTTTAACAACCAAACCATTTTTTCGGCGGTAGCCATAATATGTTTTTTATCGCCACGACGAATAAATATAGTACCTGCCTGCCGAGCTAAAAAACCTATTACCGGCCAGCTTAAGATATCGCTTTTAGCAACAAAATACGCAGGAAGATATTGACCAATAACAACAATATCTAGCCAAGAAATGTGATTACTGACGATTATAGCTGGTTGTTCAGGCAATTCACCTTCTTTGACAATTTGTAGATTTATAATCAGCCCAAACCATCTTAGCCATTGTTTTTTTATTAAATCTCGCCTGATTCTGGCTTTGCTGGCTACTAAAAATAAGTTTATTACCGGAAAAATAACTATCGCATTAATAAAACCAATAATAAAAAGAAGCGCAATCAGAAAAAGCTTATAAAGCAGCCGTATTTTCAATTTCATGACCCGCCTGATAATCTCTCATATAATGTCTGCTATAACGCTCTTGCAATTGATCTAAAGGCAATAATACGAATAAATCCATGCAGTTAAAGTCTTCATCCCAACAAGGCTCACCACAAATTAATGCACCGAATCGTAAATAAGCCTTAAGCAGCGGTGGAATCCCTGATTCATCTCTTCCACATCTTAAAACACTAGGAACGGGAGTATTTGGAGTTACTTGAATTGATGTTGGTGCAATATTTTTAGCATCGATATTTCTATAAACGGCATCAACAGCAAAACCACTAGGGCCGGGGGTAATACTGGCGCAGCCTAGCAAATAATTAAACTGTCCTTTTAATGCATATTCAACCAGTGCTGACCATAATGTAGTCAATACTGCGCCGCCGCGATAATCAGGATCTACACAAGTCCGACCAATTTCTAAGAAACGTCCTGGTAATGCCAAAACTTGATCAAGATTAAATTCACTTTGAGAATAAAATCGACCCAACCGTTCTGCTTGATTTTGTGTAAGCAATCTCGTGTACCCAACGATTTTATTATTTACATTGTCATAAACTATCAAATGATCACAATATTCATCCACTTCATCGTGATCAAGTCCTTCTGACTCAGATTTAAGCTTTGCACCCATCTCTTTGGCAAAAACACGGTAACGTAATATTTGGGCTTCTTTTATCATCGCATCTGAATCTGCGATAAAACATTCCAGCCGTTTAGCTGACTTGACTTGTACTTCGGCAGTGAGTTTTTTCATAGTTATCCATACGTTCAAAATAATCAGCTTGACAGAATAGTCATGCAAAATGTCAGTTTAATGACAAAACCATTAAAGTTAAATGACAGCAAAACGGTATAGAATGCTTGCATTAGCTTCGTTAAAGTAACGCAAAATAAGCACCTGTTACTAATAAATATACGCCTTAACGGAAAATGGCTTTATGCTATCAATTCATATCAAGCAATTAATCACGAGGATTTACTATGCCCTATACCCAAGATATTGTAGAAGAACTAAATGTTTTGGTTTGCTACAATCTCGAAACAACACTAGAAGGAATTAAAGTTCACAAATCAACAGCAACGCCTGCGACTATAGCGGCCACACAACGACTACACGCCAAGGGTCTTGTGTCACAAGAAGATGGCGGGTATTTAACTAATTTAGGTCATGAGGCTGCGGAACAATCACAAATGCTTCTAAACTTACTACGCCCTGCTTAGCAAAAAAGGCGTTTAGCCAATACTGGCGTTAATTCTGCCAATAAAAAAGCTTAACGGTAAAACCGTTAAGCTTTTTGTCAATCGATGCCTTATTAGCTATTTTTATGCTGCAAACACAACCGCTGATTTCAATTTTTTCATGGCGTTTTGTTCCAGTTGTCGGATTCTCTCTGCAGAAACATTATAACGATCGGCGAGCTCATGTAAGGTGGCTTTTTTCTCTGACAGCCAACGGGATACAAGAATATCCAAACTCCGTTCATCCAATGTTGCCATAGCAACACTGAGCAAGTCATGCTCATGCCCACCCCAATCTGCGTTTTCAAGCAGTACAGCCGGATCTGCACCATGTTGTTGAAGATAATTTACAGGCGCAATGTAACTTTCATCATCTGATTCATCTGCTGACATATCAAATGACATATCCCTGTTACCTAGACGTTTCTCCATTTCATAAACAGCACTCACGTCAACATCCAAATCATTAGCAATGGCGGTAGCTTCATCGTTAGATAACCAACCTAAATCTTCTTTGGATTTGCGTAAATTAAAAAACAGCTTGCGTTGCGCTTTTGTAGTAGCAACTTTGACTATGCCCCAGTTTTTGATCACATATTCATGAATTTCAGCTTTAATCCAATGAACTGCAAATGAAACCAAGCGCACTCCCATGTCAGGATCAAAACGCTTGACTGCTTTCATCAAACCTACGTTGCCTTCCTGAATAATATCTGGCATTGACAACCCATAGCCACTGTAACCTCTGGCAACGTGAACAACAAAACGCAAATTGGTCATGACTAATTCGCGTGCAGCGTCCAAATCACCATGATCTCTATACCGTAGCGTCAACTCACGTTCTTGTTCGACTGTCAATTTAGGCATCTGTCTAACAAGATTTAAATAGGCATCGAATGTTCCAACTGACAAATTAACAGGTAAAGCTAATGCGCTGCTCATGATGTATATCCCCACTTAAGTAAAAATTCAGTCGAATTCTAGCACTCCACCACAAAGAGTGCTAATAATTTTCGATAGTCTTTACATGGGCTTGGTATGTTGGAGTTGATACATTAAAACAGCCCACGACCCCAATACACCGAGCGTAGAGGATATAGCGATAAGCTCTAGTGTTTCACCGAAACCGAAAAACAATAAGTGAAAGTCCCCACCATACAGACCAGACAGATTTTCAACGGGCTGTCTTAATATCAGCATCATCACGGTCACAATAAACCAGGCAACGACTCCTGAAATAAAACCTATCCAAAACCCTGTGTATAAAAAGGGGCGCTGAATAAATGCACAGGTAGCACCTACCAGTTTTGCAATAACCACTTCCTCATGGCGACTTTGTAACTCCAACCGAATCGTATTTCCTGCAATAAACAGTACCGCTAATCCTAACATTAGATTTAACAATGTTGCCGCACGCTGCGACACCGCCATAATTGACTGTAGCCGTTCTACCCATTTCATGTCTAATTGAGCAGAATCAACTTCTACTGACTGTTGAAAACCTTGCAACAAATTTTCGAGTCCCCGCGAGTTTTCAAGTGTATCTTTAGGCAACACCTGAATAACAATAGGTAACGGATTTGTTTTTAATACCGTGATAGCTGAGCCAAAACCGCTATAGGTTTTAAATTCAGCTAAAGCTTGTTCTTTAGTGATTAATTTAACAGACTGAATACTCGGGTTTTGTCGAATACTATCCGCAAGCTGCTTGGCATGTGTTTCGGAAACCTCATCTTTCAAAAACAATGAAATTTGTGCGCTAGTTTCTAAGTTTTCGGTTAATTGCTGAAGATTTGCCAATACTAGATAAAACCCACTAGCAAGCGAAATAGCTATCGACAAGACGGCAATGGTCATCACCGAGTTGAACGGTGAAGCAACTAATCGCCCGAGACTTGAAAATAAAGCATGTGCATGAAGATCTCTATAAGCTTTTAATTTATCAGCAAAATTACCACCTGCAATTGTAGTGCGGCGGGTATCTTGCCTCGTTGGTTTAGCATACCGAGGTTGCTTGACTTCTTGTGTCTGATGCCGCCTATGGATAGGTTTCATGACTTAACTCGAAACCAGCTGACCATGTTCCAGCTTTAAGATGCGATGGTTCATTTTTGCAATTAAGGAAATATCATGTGACGCAATCAATACAGTAACGCCAACTTGCTGGAAGCTCTCGAATAATCTCATAATTTCTGCCGCTAACTCGGGATCAAGGTTTCCAGTAGGTTCGTCTGCAATAATGACAGGCGGCTTGTTGACTACCGCACGGGCAATCCCGACACGTTGCTGTTCACCACCCGATAAAGCCATTGGATATTTTTTTTCTTTACCAGATAAACCAACTTTATCCAACGCTGCCCGAACTCTTCGAACAATTTCCTGATGACCAAAACCCGCTATCACCAATGGCAAGGCAACATTATCAAAAACAGTTCTATCCTGCAGCAGCTTATAGTCCTGATAAATAAAACCCATTTTTCTGCGCAAAAAAGGAATTTGACTGTCTTTTGCCCCACTGAGATTTTCTCCATCTAATAAAATTATGCCACGACTACAACGCTCCATTACCGCAATCAGCTTGAGTAATGTGCTTTTGCCGGCGCCTGAATGACCGGTAAGAAAAGCGATTTCACCATGCCTTAAATGGAAACTGACATTACGCAAAACATCCCCGGTTTCAGGATAACGCTTAGTGACATTATCAAACTTTAGCATCGTCTTTATAATCTCTGACAAACTAATCTTTAACAAACAAAGCATCGACAAATGTTTCCGCATCAAAATCCTGCAGATCATCAATACCTTCACCGATACCTATATAACGAATAGGAATGCCTGATTGCCCAGCTAACGCAAAAATAACGCCACCTTTTGCTGTGCCATCAAGCTTAGTTAAAACTAAACCGGTTAGTGCGACCGTTTCATTAAACAGTTTTGCCTGGGACAAAGCATTTTGTCCGGTACCTGCATCAAGTACCAACAACACCTCATGCGGCGCGGTTTCATCAAGCTTGCCCATAATACGTTTTACTTTTTTCAGCTCATCCATCAAATTTGCTTTAGTGTGCAACCGACCTGCGGTATCGGCGATCAGCACATCGATGCCTTTGGCTTGGGCAGACTGCACACCATCATAGATCACCGATGCTGAATCTGCACCAGTATGCTGAGCCACAACATGAATACCATTACGCTCACCCCAAGTTTGTAATTGTTCAACTGCTGCTGCTCTAAAGGTATCACCAGCGGCTAACATCACGCTATGCCCTTGCGCTTGTAAGCGTCTAGCTAACTTGCCAATAGTCGTTGTTTTACCTGCACCGTTAACGCCAACTACCAAAATAACAAACGGCTTATCCTGCTTGGGAATTTGCAACGGTATGCTGCACGGCTTAAGAATCCTCAGCAACTCCTGTTTCAATGCCGCAGACAATAGCGCTGTATCTTTTAACTGGTGTCGATCAAGATGTTGCGT
Source organism: Methylococcaceae bacterium (assembly GCA_947504985.1). Lineage (GTDB taxonomy): Bacteria > Pseudomonadota > Gammaproteobacteria > Methylococcales > Methylomonadaceae > Methylovulum. The sequence continues at coordinate 17,933 of CANNKH010000004.1, forward strand.
CAATCTGCTGATAATTTCCGTTGTCACCGTAATACCTATGTCGGCCATTAACAAGCTGGCTTCAAGATCTTCCAGCAGATCATCAGTATCTTGTCGTCCTAGTGACAAATTAGCTAGCAGACCACCTAGTCCAGAGCGAGTGCGCTTTAGCTGCGATTTAAGACGTAAATACAACGTTTCAGGCGCAGGCTCTATATAAGGAGCAACATCTGGAACGGTTGCTAGCGTGTCAACAGGAAAATCTACGAAAGGGGAATACTCTACCTTATCAACAGTAACTTCGCCTACTGTGCCCACAAATCCATATCGACTATAAAAGCCGATGGCAATCAAGGGTAACATCAAAAGAGCGGCAATAGTGTGATGCGCTAATGTCACCCATAAAGGCAACATCAATTTATAACCAATACTGCCTAAACCGATTTGCACAAACAATAATGCACTTAACCATAGACCTGCTGTTCTTACTGATCTAGGAGCGGCTGTTGACAACGAAGCAAATGCCAACAGTGTCAGCACAATAAAACATAGCAACGCGCCCACTCTATGCAACCAATTTATTGCCACTTGAGCGCTGGCTGAAATATCACCGGTATAGCCTGTTAATGCGTCATGCACTATTGCCAATACATTCAACGCATTCTGATAGTCTGCGGCAGGCCACCACTGACCATTACACTGAGGAAAATCAGCACAGGCTAAAGCCGCGTGATTCACACTTACCCACACGCCAAGCTTAATTTGTACCCATAAAACCAATATGGCAAATAACACAACAGTCAACGGGACAGTACGCCCCGTTGTTATCGGGACAGCCGAGCCACAGCATAAATAGAGCCAGAACATTAGCCAGAAGCTAATCATTCCCAGCAGTAAATTAGCAGCTGCAATCGTCGGCAGCATTAGTGCGTCAGGCATCCATACATTCAATAACACCTGTAAGGCCACTAATAAAAATAGACCAGAAATTGTTAATATTACCGATAAACGATAGTTTTTCCCGCACCAGCCAAGCACACCCAACATAGAAATCAATAACACCAAACCTGCAATCAAGTAACGATACAGCATGTCCTTACCGGCATCGAAAAGAGCAAATATTTGTTCAAGCATGAGTGGTAGTTTTTGATCGTACTTATCACTGATAACTACGCTTCCATAACATTCCGCCCAGCCAGGGCATCCCTGCAAGGCATCAGATAAACGCACATAACAGCCAAATACACTAACAATTAACGCTAAAACAACGCTAAACAGAGTTACTTTTCTAAACATTTTATTTTCTTCTGTTATCCAATTTGTGAAATTCTTAGCAAATGCATGAGATCACTTTTTACTTTGTAGGGATCAAATCCGGGTTCGTATTGCATCATTAAATTACCCAACGGATCCATTAAAAAAATCATGCCGTCAGGTATGCTACCTTTTCTAATACGTTGCAATTTATCAACAAGCATTGGACTAGGCTTGACTCTGATTAGATCGGAACCGAGTGCAAATTCACGATTTTCGTTACCTATCAATTTTGATACCAGTGCTTCGTCGATTAGATTTTCTTCGCGCTGCAAGCTCAGGAAAAGAGCAGTATCATCATTTTTTTCTGTTGGACGCAGCCTCCATAACAGCGCATCTTTAAGCCACCATTGCTTTGCCGTTTCAAGCGAAACGTCATTCAAAACGATGACGACACGACGGGTACGCGACAAATCCTTGTTTAACATCAGCCGCAGTTGTCTGGTTTTAAGCATAGCGTCCATACAGATTTGATTACAGCCTTTCGCTGGAACGACATTGACCATTAGCCAGTGTCCGGTAAGTTCAGCAATATTATTTGTCGAAAATTCATCAAACCCGACAAAATCGCTACGTTCAGTTGAAACAGCGGGCGTTATCAGCTCGCCATTATTGACATGATTTTTTAATAACGCTGAATTTTCCCTTAATCCCCAAGCAATTAAAAAAGGGATAATAGACATCCCAAAAATGGCCAGAATTAACAGTTGATTTTTTTTTTGCTGATTAATCATTTTTTTTAAAACTATACCAAGTAAAGAGTGCCATAAGCGTCAATGCCAGCACCAGCCATTGAACCGCATAGGCGATATGTTGTTCGGGTGACATGACCGTTGTTGCCTGCCATTTCCGTTTAAACCCGTTTGGAGCATTTTCATCCAGTTCTACCTGAAACGGAAATAAGGCATAACCCAGTTTCTTCGCCAAAATCTCGCCATCAACCACCTGTACAACCGACGGCCAAGTAATTGTAGGTATTTCTGCGCCCGGTAATTTTACACCGACACTCGGAAACCTATTAATCCTCCCATTAATCGTCACCAGCCCCCTGTTAACCGATATTTCCGGCAACACACTCCGGCTATAAGTCAGCGGAATCCATCCCCTATTCACCAAAACAGCTTTGGCCTCATCCTGCAATAGCAATGGGGTTAGTACAAAATACCCTGGTTTTCCACTGCTAATTTGATTATCTATCAAAAATTGGTGTGCTGTATCGTAATGACCGATGACTTGTACTTTTTTGTACCTTAAATTTTGCGCATCATCAAAAGCAGTATTTGATAAGTTAATTATTGCTGTATTGGCTGATTGTTCCTGCTGATGAAGTAATGCACGCTTTTCTACTGACCGATGCCATTGCCAATTGCTTAAGGTAAGCAGCAGCGCCAATAAACAAAGCATGGCCAATGTTGGGATAATTTTAAACGTCATGATAATTATGTGTTCCCCATTAATTTATTGGCAATCTGACTCAGATAACCGAAAATACCCAAATTTACAATCAGGCATCTTTATTATGGTCGTCAAAAGTATTGCTATTGCAGTTTTTATCTTCATTATTATTAGCTTAGGTCTCGCACTGTTCAATTTAGTTAAAAGTAAAGACCAAAAACAATCTGAAAAGATAGTCAAGGCGCTAACTTTTCGCATTACCCTATCAATCATTCTGTTTATTTTTATTTTTATTGCATTGAGTACAGGATTACTTCGTCCACAAGGGATAGGCGCGCATTTAAAAGTACAAAAACCAGCAATATCAGAACACATCAAATAATCATCTTGGCTTTTCTACAAATCTACAAACAAAAAAAAAGCGCTGCCAAAGACAACGCTTTTTTTGACATTTTTGTATACTTTACATGATATAAACAAAAATAAACAAGCCTAACCAAACTACGTCAACAAAATGCCAGTACCATGCCGCTGCTTCAAAGGCGAAATGATTTTCCGGTTTGAAATGACCTTTCGTGCTGCGAAAAAGAACAACACTAAGAATAATTGCACCGACACAAACATGAAAACCATGAAACCCCGTTAACATGAAAAAAGTCGAACCGTAGATGCCTGAACCTAAAGTCAACCCCATTTCGGTATAAGCTTCATGATATTCAATTGCCTGAAACGCTACGAATAAAAAGCCCAAGGCAACAGTTGCAATTAATCCTTTAATAAGTTGATCACGATTTTTTGCTAACAAACCGTGGTGCGCCCAAGTACAGGTCACACCACTTGTTAATAGAATTAGAGTATTTAAAAAAGGTAATCCCCATGCGCTCATCGACTCAAACTCACCGTTGCTGGTAGGTTTTCCGTCAACCAACTTACCTGGCCCATTGGTTGGCCAAGTTGCGTCAAAATTAGGCCATAATAGTTCTTTAGTTGCGGCACCTACACCTTCACCGCCCAGCCAAGGCACTGATAAATTACGTGTATACCAAAGTGTGCCGAAAAAAACGGCAAAAAACATTACTTCTGAAAAAATAAACCACATCATACCCATACGGAAAGAAATACCAACCTGTGAGTTATACATGCCAGTTTCACTTTCTGTCGCCTGCAAGGTAAACCAGCCACCAAGCATAACGATGAAGATGGCAAAGCCTATCACCATCATGCTTGGCCCCACTGATGAACCATTTAAATAGTTTGCAAACCCTGCCAGTAATGTCACTAGGCCGAGTGTAGCCATAACTGGCCATGTCGCTTTATTCGGTATGTAATAAGTATCACTTGAAGACATAATTTTCTCCTATCCTTTCACTCTTATTTAGTATTATCGGGTTTTGTATTATCAAAAAACGTATAGGCAAGCGTAATTGTTTTATATTGTTTTGGTAAATCAGGGTTTACTACAAAGCGCACTGGCATGGTTCTACCTTCTCGAGCATTAAACGTTTGTTCCGTAAAGCAAAAACACTCAGTCTTTTTAAAGTATTCAGCAGCTAAACCAGGAGAAATACTTGGAATCGCCTGAGCTTTCATGACTTTATTGGTCTTGTTTTCGGCATAAAAATTCACGGTATAGTATTCACCCGGATGAACTTTCAATTTTTTCGTTTCTGCGCGGAATAACATCGGAGCCGCTTCATTCAGTGAAGTTATGAATTCAACGGTAATTTCCCTATTTTTATCGATAGGATAAATTATTTCCTTAACAGCCTGCGATTCAACTTTGCCATTAAGCCCAGTTATATCACACAGCACATCATAAATTGGAACCAGAGCATAGCCAAAACCAAACATTGCCACCGCAATAAGAAGTAACTTACGAACTAGCCTAGTGTTCTTTTTCTTAATCTCTTCGTTCATTGAGAAATCGCTTTAACCACTGCAAATACATAAACGCCAATAGCAATAGCTGCCAAAAACAATGCTGTCAAAATATTTTTTGTTTTTATATTCATGATTTAACCTGATACGTTATCCAATGAGGATAACGTATCCAATAACTTAAGTATCCTTCAGCCGTTTAAATATGCTCGGTAGGTATCACTTCAGGAGGGGTAGTAAAAGTATGGTAAGGCGGCGGAGATGGTAGTGTCCACTCCAAGCCATGCTTATGCGCATCTTCCCAAACTTCATCGGTTACTTTTTCACCAGTTCCGCCTCTAATAGTATCAATCACAATATACAAGAACAGTAACTGACTGGCACCAAAAATGAATCCACCAATACTTGAAATCATATTCCAATCAGCAAACTGGACTGCATAATCGGGAATTCTGCGAGGCATACCTGCCAACCCTAAAAAATGCTGTGGGAAAAACAAAATATTTACTGAAACCACAGATAGCCAGAAATGTAATTGACCTATTTTTTCGTTATACATATTTCCAGTCCATTTAGGTAACCAGTAATAACCAGCTGCCATTAAAATAAATACGGATGCCGGAACAAGCGTGTAGTGAAAATGGGCAACGATGAAATAGGTATCATGATATTGAAAGTCTGTAGGTGCAACCGCCATCATCAAGCCTGTAAAACCACCTATCGTAAACAAAACTACAAATGCGATTGAAAACAGCATCGGTGCTTCAAAGGTCATAGCACCTTTCCACATGGTCGCTGTCCAGTTAAATACTTTAACTCCAGTTGGAATAGCAATTAACATAGTGGCGTACATGAAATATAACTCACCTGCCATCGGCATCCCTACAGTAAACATATGGTGAGCCCAAACAATAAAGGACAAAAATGCAATCGAAGCCGTGGCATAAACCATTGAACTGTAACCGAATAGAGGCTTACGAGCAAACACAGGAATAATGGTAGATGCAACACCAAAAGTAGGTAAAATCATGATGTAAACTTCAGGATGTCCAAAAAACCAGAAAATATGCTGGTACAGAACGGGGTCCCCCCCCCCTGCAGCATCAAAAAAGCTGGTTCCAAAAAAACGATCCGTCAACAACATCGTCACCGCGCCAGCAAATACCGGCATAACGGCAATCAAAAGGAACGCGGTAATCAACCAAGTCCAAACAAACAGCGGCATTTTCATTAATGTCATGCCAGGAGCCCGCATGTTAAAGATAGTGGCAATGATATTGATTGCCCCCATAATTGATGAAATACCCAACAAATGCACTGAAAAAACAGCAAAAGGCAGGGCTTTACCCGTTTGCAATACTAGTGGCGGATATAATGTCCAACCACCTGCAGGTGCACCGCCCTCCATGAACAAAGTGCTAGCCAATAACAAAACACCGGCAACTAACACCCAGAAACTCATGTTATTCATTCGCGGTAACGCCATATCTGGCGCACCAATCATCATGGGAATCATCCAGTTAGCTAACCCAACAAAAGCGGGCATAACTGCACCAAAAACCATAACCAATGCGTGCATCGTAGTCATTGAGTTGAAAAATTTCGGTTCAACAAACTGCATACCAGGCTCAAACAACTCGGCACGAATAATCATTGCCATGATGCCGCCAACAAAAAACATCGCCAACGCAAAAAATAGGTATAGCGTGCCGATATCTTTGTGGTTAGTGGTAATGATCCATCTTAATAATCCCTTTTCAGGACCGTGAGCATGATCATCGTGGTGATGATCATCATGTTCATCTACAACAGCAGACATAGTTTATACCTCAAAAATAGTAAAAAAAGATTGAACTGGTAAGAACATTGATCTCTTATTCATCATCGTCCTGTTCAGCTGGCAATGCCAATTGCAACTTTTGAATCACCGAAGGCTGCACCGCATCATTTACTGAATTACCTAAGCTATTACGGGTATAAGTGACTACCGCCGCAAAATCAGTTGCCTTTAATGCATGACCAAAACTTGGCATCATACCCTTACCGTTTAACATTAAATCAACTTGGGCATTAATATCACCCTTCACCACCACGCTACCCGTTAAAGCAGGAAACATAGGTGACATCCCCTGCCCTTCTGCCTGATGGCAAGAAGCGCAATTACTGGCATAAACGGATTTACCCAAGTTAACCAGCTCATCTTTTGACATGTCTGCGATAGGTTCAGGTTTTTCCGGCGCAACCTTAGCAGCTGGCGCTGATGATGTTTTTGGCAGCAAGTCCTGTACGGCTTTAGGCTGTATTTCATCGCCCACCGAATTACCTAACGCATTTCTAGTATAAGTAATCACTTGGGACAACTCATCAGCTTTCAGCATCTTACCAAACGCTGGCATCCCGCCTTTACCATTTAGAACCAGATTGACCTGCGTATTAATGTCACCTTTAATTACCGCGCTACCTGTTATTGCAGGGAAAGCACCAGGCACACCTTTACCATCTGGCAAGTGACAGGTTGAGCAATTTTTGGCATAAACCGTGGCACCTTTAGTAACCAAGTCATCATGACTTTGATCGCTTAAATCCGCTCCTTTTTTCGATTCTTCCTGAGCTTTTTTTACCCACACATCATAATCAGGCTGATCCATAGCGATAACAACGATAGGCATAAAGCCATGATCTTTACCGCACAATTCGGTACATTGACCACGGTAAGTACCTGCTTTATCAACCGAAGTCCATGCTTCGTTAATAAATCCAGGGATGGCATCTTTTTTCCAGCCCAAATCAGGTATCCACCATGAATGGATAACATCCGCAGCAGTGAAAAGAAAACGGATTTTTTTCTTAGTTGGAATAACCAGTGGTTTATCAACATTCAACAGATAGTTAGGAACCGAACGAGGATCTATACCAGAACCTACCTGACGTGCTTTATTGCTAGCTTCATCAAGGCTGCTGAAAAAGTGAATTCCATTATCCAGATATTCATATTCCCACTTCCATTGCCAACCCGTAACCTTGATAGACATTTCAGAATCTTGCACATCATCGAGTTCCAGCAAAGTTTTTGTTGCTGGAATCGCCATACCAATCAAAATCAAGGTAGGAATGATGGTCCAAATGATTTCCACAGTGGTATTTTCATGAAATTGCGCGGCCTGATGTCCCTTTGATTTACGGTGATGGTAAATCGAATAAAACATCGTACCAAACACGCCAACACCTATGAATACACATATCCATAGAATTAGCATATGAAGGTCATAAATGTCATTACTGACTTTTGTAACCCCTTTCATTAAATTGAGCGTATAGTCCGCCTGCGCTGTCCTTAAGGCTAAAGCCATCAGTATCAGACCTGCGGATAGTTGCTTTGTTTTGTTCACGAGCAGCCCCTTCGATAGTTGTTATAAACTCTTGTTATGCGTTATATCGTTTCGTAATATCAAGACATGCTAAAGTGCGTTTTTAACTTTACGTCATAATTATCACAAATAAACTGCGCGATTTTAACCCATGAAGGTGATCTATACCAGTTGTCCTTACCATGATTTTATCGGGGAAAAAGCCTGCAATCAAAAAATGGCGCTGACTAGCTGTCATATCAGCCGCTCAAGGTAACTATTCAGCCTCTGCCGCTTTAATTTTAGGGAGTATGGAGGGAATTACTGGAACTCAGAAGCCAAAGGATGGCAATTTGCATTTATATCCCTGTTGCTGAAATGACGGGTATCATTAGCACTGTCGTTCCTAAAAGGCCATTCTAAAACCTGACCGATGCCGTCACGCGAACCATACGCGGTTCTACCGGATGCTTGATGATGCCGTCTGTGCTGCCATCATCGTTAGGCCCTGCCGCTTCGTTGTTTAAACGGTAGCCATAAAAATAGGCGATGTCGTTGGCGGTTGACCCCAGCAAATTGAAGAGATCGACTTCTAGCTTGTAGGCTTTCTTTTGATAACCCAGCCCCAAATTGACTATGCTGGTGTCGCCGCCCCAAGCGCTGGCAGTTTCATTGAGTGGGACATCGCCGAAATGGCGTAGCCTCAAGCTACCGAATAAGCCTGACGGCAAATCCACGGTTGCGCCTACGCTGATAACCCTGCCTACCGAATTGGGGATATGATTTTCAGATGCCGGCACGCCGATAAAATGTGCGGCGGTAAACGCAAAATCGGCGTCCAGCGTTAGCCAATCGTTGGGCTGGTAATAATTCGTCCATTCCACACCGTAACGCTCTGACTTACCCGAAGGCTCGGTCGTGCCGCCGTCACCGACGAAGACCAGTTCCGAATTGCTTTCCAGCCACCAGGCCGCCAGCGTCGTGTTCAGGCCACGGACAGACTGGCTACGCAGCCCCACCTCGCCGCCGCGCGACCAGACCAGCGGCGTCACGGAACTGGCAATATCACCAGTCACCGGATCAATCTTAATGGTCGTGCCGCGTGCATCATTGGAATGGTAGCCATAGCCCATGTTGATGAAAAAATCGGTGTCATACCAGGGGCCTGCAATTAAACTTAGCTTGGGGCTCAGCAATGCCGCGCCTTTATTGCCGGAGTTTGCGGCGATAGTCCGGCTGTCGACATTGAAATCAAAGAAATCGCTACGCAAACCAGTGATAGATCGGAATTTTTTCAGCCAATGGGTTTCATTTTTGATATACAAGCCAACGCTGGTTTCGCCGATGTCGTCCTCACGCACGGTAGTCAGCAGTTGCCGCGCCTGGGTGCGGTTCAAGCCCAAACCCATAATATCGTCATGGCGGACCTGTATGCCAACGCTATTGTCCACTTCAAAACCGAACCAGTGGTCATAGCGCGTATGTTCAGCATTGCCGCCCAGTTGCACACGATGTTCCCGTTGCTGGATCTGATCGCCGTTTTGCTGGTCGATATAGCCGGTAAAGTTCGAATACAGATCCAGATCCGAATACAGCGCATAGACATTAATATCGTTTTTCCAGGAATTGCTACGGTTCCAGAAATTGCCGGACAGGCTGTAACGGCTGCTATTACCGCCGTCGCTGGCATCGCCGGTACCGTAAAGCCCGATGACTCCGGCTGCTATGGCCCGCTCGGGAATCTGGTTGGTCGCCGTCCAGTTGGAATGATAGGCCTTGCCGTTGACAGCCATGCCCCAGTCATCCTTGTCTATCGTATAACGCAGCATCCCATTGTATTTATTGAGGTCTTCGGGTTGCTGCCAGACGCCGTCGTAAAAATTAACCTCGGTGCCATACAATAAATCGCCGTCACCGAGCTTGTGCGAGTTCGCCAGTACAGTGCGGTAATAGCCGAATTCGCCACCGGTAAATTTCAGCATGCCATCCGTCAACTTGTGCATCGTGTGCATTTTGGCGTAACCCGCCGCTGAAAAATCGCCGATTTCAGCGTAATACGGGCCTTTGCCGTATTCCACTTTATCGACCAGCTCGGGAATAATACTGTTCAGATCCAGATAACCCTGGCCATGGGCATGGCTAGGCATGTTCATCGGTATGCCGTCTACCGAGACCGAAAAATCCGTACCGTGGTCGAGATTGAAACCACGCAGAAAATACTGGTTGGCCTTACCTGTGCCGCTGTGCTGGGTTGCCAGAGCGCCCGGCACAACTTCGACGAGTTCGCCGACGCGGGCCAGCGGACGGTATTTGAATTCGGGTTGCCCGACTATACCTTGGGATGCCGACGACGCAATGCCGATAAGATCGGTGGCGCGGCCTTCGATTTCAATGGCCTCCAGCATTACGGGTTCTTTCCCGGTTGCTTCCGACTGGGGATGGGCATTCAGCATCGCACAGTGCAAACTGAGATAGACACCGACCCCAGCGCCTATGACACAATGCTTAATCTCTGAATCACGGTTAAATTTTTTCATTAGCCTTACCTTTGCTTGTTGAGTCGCATAATCCGTGGTGGTTAGAAGACGCTAATCAACGCCGTCCAGCCCATATCCAGGCTGCGGTCAAGCAACCAGAACAACGCTATCGCGGCAATCAGCAAAGAGCCGAAGCTTAATGTCAGTCTCTGATAATAGCAAGAGTGGCGCGATAAAAACGCCAACGGCAAAAACGCACTGACGATAGCGAACTGCCCTGCTTCCACGCCCAGATTAAAACCAACCAGGGCAACGGCTAGGGAATCGTCCGGCAAACCCAAGTCATTCAACACGCTAGCAAATCCCAGGCCGTGTATCAAGCCAAAGCCAAAAGCGACCAACCAGATACGTTTTGATACGAGCGGATAAATATTGTTCAACGCAGCCAGCAGCACCGACGCGGCTATAGCCGATTCGACCCAGCGCGACGGCAGATGAATAAGGCCTAGTACCGCTAGGCTTAGCGTGATCGAATGGGCGACAGTAAACGCCGTGACGACTTTTAACACCTCGAAAAAAGCGTTGCGGAAGTACATGACAGGTTGCCAGTGTTTGCCGTCCCGCGACAAGACAGAAGGTAACAACAGACTGATTAAAAATAAAATGTGATCGTAACCCGTCCAGATATGCCAAACGCCTTCTTTCGCGAATTCTGAAAACTCACGCCATGACGAGCGCGTCGCCAATTCAATAGTGCGTTCCGGCTGTTCTGGGCTAAAAACTGCCGTTTGCGCATGACCTGCTTGTTGCAAGCGCAGCAACCCCCGGTGCGAGGGGTCGAGATCAAAAAACAGCCGGTAACGGATAGCCAGCGCACGCGGCATTGCCCCGCACAAAACAGCAAAGCGCAACACGGCATAAGCACCGTCGCTGTGTTTGTCAACCAAATGCAAGGTAGTGCGGTTAATGCAAGGAACAGCATCGGCCTTGATTTCCAAACGCGCCAAGCTATAGGCCGCCACGGCATCGTGATGGCGTTGCAATTCACCCCAGGTAATTTGTCCGTCCGCATTATCATCCAGACCGATCGCATAATCCAGATCACGCAAGGCAATATCCCATTGTCCATGAATGGCCTGTTGCTGAATCTCGATAGACAAATAGCTGTCGCTGGGTTTATGGGCATGAGCTGGCGTTACGCCCAACAACATCAACAAAACGATCAATAAATAGCGCATCAACGTTGCTCCAGTTTTTCCATCAATTGCTGCAACACCTTATCTTCCATTTTTGAACGCGCCAACCAGGCTATCACTGGTTTTGCTGCGTTAAAATCATCAGCTGCCAGTGCCGCTTCCAGCACCAGTCGCGCATCCCAGGGTTCGCGCTGCACTTCCCAGTTGAGCAATGCCAAACGCAAGGCTTCTTTAGGCTGCTTGAGCAACGCCAAGTTAATCCGCGCTTCCTCGCGCTGATGGATATTATCGCCACGCAAACGGTACGCCGCCATCCGCGCTTTAAGCTCTTCGATGTGTTGCGCCGAGTTTGCCGAACCCAGCATCTGTTCAGCCAATGCCAGGCGCAATAACAAGCCGTCGGCACGGGTATCGTCTTTTAACAGCGCAACCACTTGGTCGGGACGGTTTTGATCGAGTAAAAAATCAGTATAAGCACTGAGCAAATACACATCGCGTTGCTTAAACGCCAGCGCTTGTAAATAGTGTGTTTCTGCTGCCCCGCTATCGCCTAATCTGGCGGCGATTTCAGCCAGTGCCGTGAGCGCCCACAGTTGTTCCTGCACCTCGGTAGTGCCTGGCAGCGTATCTTTGAGCAACTGATAAGCCGGTTTTGCCTTACCGCTGAGGCTGGCGGCATTTGCGGCGCAAGTGGCAGCAATCAAGCGGCTACTTAGCCGCTTTAATACCATGCAACTATTTAAAGCCAGTCCGTAATCGCCCTTAACGCCCTGAATCACCGCCTGGGTCAACCAGGCTTGGGCATTTCTAGGCTCTTCGGCAAGCACCTCATGCACATCCGCCAACGCGCCGTCAAAATCATGCCGGTGCTGGCGTATCGTGGCGCGCAACATCAACACGGCAGATGGCGGTTGCGGCTGCTTCCACCAATATCTGACGGCGGCTTCGGCATAGCCGTAATAGCGGGGATCGGCATCAGCGCGGGCTTTTTCGATTAAGGTATTAGTTGTGCGTATCGCTAACGCCAGATTCTGGGGATCATTATTTAATGAAAGCCGTAACTTCCGTAATTCCTGATCTGAGCCGTTTGCAAGCGTTGGCAACCGTTCCAGCACTTCATTGGCTGACGAAGGCAAATAGGGCGCAGCCTGGCTGGCATTGCCAAATACCAAGAGGCCTAGCAGTCCAGCTACCGCTAGAAAATAGGGCCTGTTTTTGTTCAGGCAAGGATTAGAAAGCGTAGTCACGGATAATAATAAGCGCAGGGGTTTAAAAAAGCCGTTATTCCGGCCTATCCGCACGAGCGGCAGATAGCCGGAATAACGGCAGACACTATGCGTCCAGACTTAATTGCAAGGGTTGGCGCCTGTTTCGCCGCAGTCTATATGCCTGCGGTTACGGCCGTCATGTGGCTTTGGCAAAAATGGAAACACTTTATAAATACCGTTAGCTGTCAGATTGGCGCCTTCTGCACCGATATTAAAATTGACACCATCGCCGAGGTTTGGAACGGGGCCATTCAATGCCCCTGCGACAACACGCAACGCAATGTCAGTCACATCATCATTAGGGCGGCGACCGTTGGGGAAGCCTGCGCTGTCACCCGCCAGCACCGTGAGCCGTTTCTGTGCGTCAGGCGCAGTCGGCGGCACGCTGACATTAAGCCGCAGCAATTCAGAACATGGATTCGCACGGCTACATTTGCCCGGATTTTGTCCCGGATATTTGAGCAAAGCGGCGACCAAATCGGAGCGGCCTGTCGTGGTAAAGCTCGTGCCGAAAGCCGTGTTAATCAGGCCGGTCAATCTGGGGTTCAGATAGAAATCAAGAAATTGCGCCTCATATTCCGGTTCGGTGGCATTCCACAGGTCTTTTTTGCCCGTGCCAATAATCACCTCATTAATCAACGGATTGCCCATACGCGAAACTTGTACGAATTTGCCTCCCGTCTGAGCCTGGCCGTCACTACGCAAGGTCTTCACGCGCGGACGACTGGTTGACGCATACATGCCGATGACCGCATGGTCGGGATCTTTCGTCACCTCGCTGATAGGCACTTCAAGGGCTATGGTGTTGACGTTAAAACCCGAAAACATATCATTGCCAAAGGAATTTACACTATCGTTAGCATCTTGTGCAGCCGTCAAAATAGGCGGCATCCGAAAGTTAAGCGTATCGAAGGTGGCTCCCAGATCGATATAAAACGATTCATCGCGCTGGCCTGCAAAAACGCGACCGCCATTAGCAAGCGGGTAAATGCCCTGATCGCTGAGCGCTTCATAATCGGCTATCGTGCGCGGCCCGATATTTGACGGCACGACAACCGGCGTGCCGATATTCAGCAGCCTGTGCTGTGCGCCCCGCATTTCGGTGACCGTATAGCCTTGGCGCAAACCCAATCCGACATCATTAGCGCCGTCAAGGTCACCAATCGAAGGAGGCAATCCTGCCACGCCATTGACACCCGCATAAGCTACCGGCAGACCATCAAACGGCGGCCTTATCTGGGTTTTGAATCTGACGCGGTAAACAATATCGTCCGCCTTGCCATCCTTATTGGTATCCAGATGAATGTCATAAGCGACTTCATCATCAAAATTAAAATAATTGGGCCCCGCGCTGGGTTCTTGTCCGGGGATCACATTCATAATAAACACCAGCTTGCTGGGGTCTTCCCAACTGCGGAACGCATAAACATCGGTGATATCGGCAGCAGGATCCAGCGCAATTAGCGGCGCTTCGCGGTGACTGGCCGCAAAGCTGAGTTGGGATATGGCGGCAGCAAGCGATACCGCCAGGAATTTGTGTGTCATTTTCATGGGATTATTCTCATATAGATTTATAGCGTGGTAAAACGATGTAAAACCATCAGCTTGCCCTCCTGTTCTGGAGTGGCATTATCTATACGACAGGATCAGAAAATTAGATGCGGGGAAGGAAGAATTTTTCTATTCTTTCGGTAAAAGGCAACCTGGCTGGGCAATGCACTTCGTGCCCCGCTGTATGTTTTGGAGCAGATGGATGATAGCGCGGCAACATGCGGGATGAGTGCTTCGGAACGGCAGGTAACTTGGAGTCTAAAACATATTTTTAACGCCATACATCAACAAACCGCACCGCGCACAAAAAGCAAAGCGCCGACATCAGTGTAGGCTTCCCCATGCAAACTTCCGGCAGGCGCCAATTGGTACTCACCTTCCCGCAACAAAATATCGCCGAGAAACATTTCGCCGGCAAGCATCATACATTCCTCGTTTTTAAGATGATGATGGCCTGCAACCGTTGCGCCCGGCTCCAAGCGATAAAAACAGGAAACCAGACTGCCGTCCGAATACAGCTCTTTTTTATACACACCCGCTTTGAGCTGTTGCCAACCCGCGTCACCGGAAAAAACCGTTTGTGCATCGCCGCCGCTGAACGGCAATAGCCCACCCAACAGTTCGCGCATTACAGCAGCAGGATGGCCCAACGATGTGCCGCGCAGATACACCAACGCGCCCTGCCGCGATTGGATGTTGTCATGGCGACTGTCCGCAGGGGAGACATGATAATCAAAGAGACCCAGTTCCAGTTCGCCCATTTGCAAACCGCCGCGCAGCACGATGCCTTCTTCCAGCCAGTTATGGCGATGCACGGGCAAAGACGCACCTGCGGCAAATTCGATCAGCACCGAATTGCCCTGCGCCCCGTTCCACAATGTTTTAAACCGGATGCCGTCCCTGATAGCGTGCCACACGCCATCTTTCAACCTGACCGTCAACAGCCCGGCATGTTCGGTAATGCTGTGCGCCAAACGTTGCTGCAAGCGTCCAGTAATAGCCTCATGGCGCACGGCATCAGGCGAAATCGGCGCCAATGCGGCAGCCAATAAGCGGCTTAATTCGGCCTGTTCGAACAGGGCGGATTGATCTGGATATTCTGTTCTGCTATTCATAGTGAAGGATCGGCATCATCTGCCAGTGTTTGTCTGAGGCCAAGCAACGTCCGCCGGATTTGGGATTTCACCGTCCCTAGCGGCAAGCCTGTATAGTCAGCGATCTCGTCGTGACTGATACCGCGAAAAAAAGCCAGTGCCAACAACTGGCGGGGGATTGGGTCAAGTTGCGCCAACGCGTCGTGGACACGACTGCCTTGTTGGACTGCCGCCAGTAAATCGTGGGGATTATCGCCGCCCGCCATTTCCATCACGGGCATAACCGATCCGCATTCAGCCGCATCAATCCGGCGCAACGCATCTAGGGCGCGGCTGCGGGCTATCGTCATGACCCAAGCCACCACGTTGCCGCGTACCGGATCGAAACGCGGCGCCTGTCGCCATACCTGCCAAAACGTATCTTCAGTGACTTCTTCCGCCAATTCCACGCAGCGCGTTATTCTCAGCGCGAGGCCATAAACCCGCTCCAGCAACTTGTCATAAAGCGCGGAAAACGCCGTTTGATCACGGTCTACTATGCGACCGATCAATTCCTGCAACAACTGCTGCCCGTCTGATTCCGTGCCGGAGGGTAGCCCAGCAGCATCAGCCCCCCTCGCTAATTCGCCGCCAGCCTTTCCGCTCATTTTGATTCCGTTATCATTCAATACGCATGAAATGGCAAATCGGATGCAGCAGCTTTGGGCAAATCCAACAGTTGGGCGGCTGAGCTGTTTCTATAGCGGGATGAAACGTGAAGTTAAGCGACCGTAAAACTAACTGCCGCAACCTGATGATTATGAGCACCGTCATTTAAACCGGTTAGGCAACCAGCCCCTTTCCACACATTCGCGGAAACACCAGTCCGGTGTCGTCTCAGTTTTGTAACTCCAAAAAAACCAGCCCAAATAGCGTTCAAACGTCGCCAATTGCGAGGCGGCATAGACACGGTAACCAACCGTGGTTTGAAAATCGTCCAAACCTTCAAGGGCATGGTTAAATGGCCCCTCTGCCCATAGCGACACGACCTTTAAATTAATGCCGAGACTCCATTCACCCACATAGGCCGACATGCCTCGGTCACGGTTGATGCTATCCGCCTCGTTCCGCCAGTCGACAACCGTTTTTTGGACATGCCCGTAGATGTCGAGGTCGATTTCTTCGCGGACAAAACATTGGTAGCGATGAATGTCGAAAACGACATTACTGAATTCCGGCTCAACCATAAAACCGTTGTACTCAGTGTGTGAACGGAAGCCGTCATGGAAAACCACGGCAACCTCTTCAGGCTTGCAATGCTTACGGATACGATAATAGGCATCGGTATTATATTTTTTCAACACTGCCGTATCGACATCCCAACGCGGCTCATTCAAAACTTCAATGGCGTGTAAAGCGGGGCGATGTTGGTAGCGCTCTGCCAAACGTTCCAGCACTAACAATGAATGATCGAGATATTCCTGTTTGGTATGCCACTCACAGACATCTTTGATACCGCCGTTATCGAAGCCATTTTGGCAACCAGGCGCCGCATGTAAATCCAATACGATATGCAAACCGAACGCCTCCGCCCAATCAAATGCACGATCCAATATAGCGATGCCACCAACTACAAAAGGATGGGTATACTCACCATAAGCGCTGTGATAAGGATAATCTGCCCCGAAAATCCAGTGACCGACAGGAATCCGTACCGCATTGATGCCAGTTTTCGCAATCCATTCGAAATCATCGCGAGTGATAAAAGTATTCCAATGATGCTTCAGTATTTGTTCAGCACGATCCCCTAGCTCAACACAAAATGACGTTTCATCGGTCGCCAAAAGCCCTTCAAAAAGACTGGGTACCATCCATTTTTCTATCACCAGCCAGCTACCGAGATTAACACCGCGCAGTTTTTTACCCATTTTTTTGTCGAATCGAGTGCTCATATACGTCCTTTAGCTATTAAATTAAAGAGTGATGCCTTATACGATAATTTGTCGTTGATGAAATGCTTTTGCTGTCGGCTGATTGGTTACCGTAAGCAATGCCGCATCGGGCAATTCCTGACAAATCAACCGGTACATCTCGATTTCACCATCAGGATCCAGTGAATCAAAAGATTCCTGTAATAAAATCCACTTTGGCCGCTGCAAGAGCAGCCTTACCAAACCTAAGCGTTGCTGCTGTTCGCGGGGAAGTATCTTATCCCAGCAATCAACCTGATCCAGTTGCTCGATCAATTCTGTCAAACCGGTAAGCGCCAAGGCTTGTTCCAATGTAGCCTGACTAAACGCTTCGGCAGAGGGATAACAAATTGCTGCGCGTAAAGTACCTGTAGGTAAATAGGGTCGTGGCGGCATAAAGAACATAGGTTCATCATCAGGCAGTTCAATGCGTCCAGAACCCCACGGCCACAACCCCGTTATTGCCTTAAATAACTTAGAGCCGGTGAAGGTATTACCGGTAATAAGCACACGTTCCCCCGCCCTAATATCAGCATTTAACGCAGAGACACAAACAATATTGTCTAACCTGGCAATACATAAATCCTGAAAACGTAGTACAGAATCTATCGATTTTTCCCGTACAATTCGATGCGGATCAACTCGAACAAGCTCCTGTTCCAAATCATCCAGTGCCTTTACCAAACTCAACACGCGCTCAACCGATGCACGCCATTGCGCCACCATAGACATGTTATCGACCGGCCAAGATAATGCAGATGTCATCTGTTGAAAGGCCTGCACCGATTGCATTAATGCACCCAGCGTAATATTGCCAAGAATATAGCGCGGCGAAGAAACCAGTACAGGAAATGCCATCGACAATACCGAGTAACCAGAAGTGAACTGCATAATATGTGACATGGCATGAGTTTGCCGATTGAAGGCATCGACAACCTCCCGAAATAATCTAAAAAAACGCCTTTGCTCATCCGCTTCGCTATGAATCAACGCTATTGCCAGCGAATGTTCGCGAGCCGTCGCCAAATCAAACCGAAAATTAGCCTCTGTCGTTTGTTTATTGTCTGTTGCATTAATTAAAGGCTTGCCAATACGCCATCCCAAAAATGAGGCAACAACGGCATAAATAACAGCGATCCAAACTAAATGCCCGTAAACAGGTATCTCAATGAAACCTAAATCAATACTCACCTTGCCCGACAGCGTCCAAAGTATGGTTGTAAAACCGATTAACACCAACACGCTATAAAACAATGAATGACAAAGCGTAATCGCTTCCTCGGTAGCAATACGAATATCCTCGGCAATACGCCCATCTGGATTATCATGGTTTGCAGACTGTATATGAGTTACCAAATAGTGATGGGCATTATTCATCCATTGACCAATAACGCGCTGTGTTAGCCAGCTACGCCATTCCACTTGTAAACGGCGCTTGATGTTTAAGTGTGTCACGGTGACCGCCATACTCGCGGCAAAAATCAGAAAAAGTAGTGCTATCTGTTTTAACAAGCCCGCCATTGAATGTTGTTCAAGCGCATTAAATAAGGCAGCACTCCATTCAGTAATAACAACCGCAATACCCATTTGCATAATGGTAAGAAAGATCAGTGCAAGTGTCTGGCTACGAATAGCGGCCTTGTTTTCAGAACTCCAAAAAGGTCCTGCCAAGCGTATAAATTGAAAGAAAAATCCATTTGAATACTGCATGCAATGTACTCCAAATTATCGAAAAAATAGTAAAGCAAGCGTTAGAGAACAACGTCTCTTATTTTTTATAATTGTTTTAATGAGACACAAATTTAGTGCCATCGCCTTAATCTACCGTCACAAGAAATCCCTTCTCTTTCTATTGGAGCATTGTTAAGCAGATGTTAATACTATGTCAACTAGAGTTAGCAAACCGCCATATAGGATTGCCCGTTGTGACGGACTGCCTAGCGGCATAGGTATCTACACAGATACTTATGGCCTAGCGGCGAAATGCCCTCTACAGTTTTACAGTAATGATGCCCAAACTACGCGCGTAAAAACCCCAATTCAAAGAGCCAATTGCGCTGCTCTGTAAGCCACGATTTTCCTAACCTGCAGCCACCCCTAAAAATCGTTTACCCCAAAATTTAACGAAAGAACCAGGGTTTGAGAGAGACGATCACGGTTTTTTTCGGATTTTCACCCCAAGATTGATGTGGCAGATAAACGCGGGATGACATATAATTAACCTATTGATAATTATGCTAATTATAGGTATTTTATGACTCAGATAGCCGCCGCATTATTTGATTGGGATGCCGTTGAAGCACGTTCGGATCTGGAGCGTTTTTTTCTGGTTCGTGACCACCTGCC
>CANNKH010000005.1 GCA_947504985.1 Methylococcaceae bacterium
CACGATACATTGGGTACTCTGTAAAGCACTTCTGAGGTTAGCAAGATCAGTTTTAGAATCATCGCAAATCAATATTTTTTGAATAGCCATAACATTTCCTTATTTGTATTCGATTAAATGGAGGGGAAAAGACGCTCCCACTAATTTTGGTTTTCTAAGAAGCCGCAATTTTTCCGCGTAAATTACAGGGCACGATTAATGCTGCATCGTAGCGGGTAATTATTCAGCCCCCCCCCTGCCAAAAATAACACTGTAAGCGTAGACTGCCCCCTTTGAAAAAGGGGGAGAGGGGGATTTATCTAATCAAATCTCCCCTAACCCCTTTTATGCCCTTTGGGTACTTTTCTAAAGAGGGGGACTGAATACTTACCGTAGCGGTAGCATCATGTTGGTTTTGTTCTTGCAGCGTTCGCGTCGTCAACCATGCCAGCACTCTGACGCTAAGCTTTTGAAAGGCGTCTTCTTGCACCGGTTTAGTCAAGTAAGTCGTAGAGCCCGCCATAACCCCCTTAACTTCATCCAGCGGCGAGGTCTTGCCCGACACCATAATAATCGGCGTTTTTTTGTAATGCGGACTGTTACGCAATCGGGTGCAGGTTTCATAGCCGTCAATACCCGGCATCATCACGTCCAGAAAAATTAAATCATAATGATTGGCTTCCGCCATTGCCAATGCGGTTAACCCATTGTCGGCAAAATCAATACCAGAAATTTGTGCCAACGCCGACAATTTCAACTCTAGGGATTTTTGTATGGCAAGACTGTCATCCACAATCAACGCTCGATATTGTGGCTGGCTAGCGACGGATAGTTGGGGGGGATTAGCTACCAAGTCAGGTTTTTGGTAGGGCTTAAGCGTCGGATAAGCCAACAGGGTTGCTGATGGTGCCGGAACAGGTTCAGCGCTAGGCAAAGCAGGTATCTTGGCCAGCACTGCCATGAGTCGTGCAGCGGTCAGTACGCCACCAATATAATAAAGCGGGGCGTTATCCAATGGCTCTTGACTGACAGCAACAATATAAGCATTAGCACATTGGCTGTTAAGAAGAAGCTCCTTTTTGCGTAGCGCCAATGGATTGTCGTAATTGACAAGCAAAATATTAATATTGGCTACTGTAGGTGATACTAAACGATAAGTGTTTTTATAAAGGGAAGGTTGCTGAAAGAGCTGGGCGAGCTTTTGCTCAAGTGCCGCGCCAAAGCCCAAAGCGCAAACCAATAAAGGCTGCATATCTCTATCTTGGGTATTTTGATGTTGCTTGCGCATATTGTTCACTTGCATAAGATTACTCCAATATCATGGATTTTTGATGGCTTACACGAAGGTAACTCGCAATACTGTTGCCTTAAGCGGTTCGCTGAGCGGAGTCGAAGCGAGCAACTGGCTTCGACTCCGCTCAGCCAACGGTCGCTTTGATGCGGTTTGTCCCGCCTTAAATTGGTAGCTGTTCTGCTCAAGTTACCTTGCCTTTATGCCGAAAATGAATATCTATTCATTTTAGATTGTTTATTGTTAAGCAAAAATTAGGTGAGCATTTTTAATGCCAATGAAATAATTTACTTTAATAACAATATATTATGTTTCTTAAATAGCTAAAGACTTTATTTATTGTATTCGCTACGCACCAAACCTAAAGTAAAAATACCGACATCGATTTATTTTGGTGCATGAACAGATCATTGACCTAAATAGGTGCAACAGCATTCTCTGCGGACATCATTTATGCCTGAATTAGCTAGGCTTCCAACAAACCTGATACGGCACAGGCGTTATGGAAATCAATAACTTTCGCTAAAGGTTGCTGAGTAGCCTCAGCAATTTCGGAAAGTGTCATGGCATTATTGGTCGTCATAAACGCGGTGAGGGGAAAAATATACCGTTCCGCCGGTATGCTGGCAGACTCCCTAAGTAATAACTTGTCTGGATGGGTGCGAAGGCGCACAAGGCTATCGAGCTGATAACCCGAAAGCAAACGACCTTGCGAGGCATATAATGCCGATCTAAACAACAAATCAGCAAGCGGTCGTCCTGGACCTTTGGGTAACAAAACCGCTGTTTTGCGACGCACCCGTGATCTTCCTATCTGTACAAATTCTTCTGCTGCGCTACTGTTATCGACAATGCTCAGCGCCATGTCAGATAGACGGGTAGCAAAAAGTTGGGCAAGGCCTGACGCACCAAGCTCGGTATAATATTTTCCCTCGTCAGGCACGATTATCAACGGCACACCTTCAGCCAATGCACAACGACGCATTAGTCGGTCAACATTGGCTTTTTCCAACAAACCCGGCAAATAGTGAGTAGCGGTAAAGACATCATCCTGCTCAATTAAACCGATCATCGCGCAAGCATTATAAAAGTCGAAAACCTGAGCTAAAGAGACGCCCGTCTCAATACTTACCGTCATTAAATCTACACTGGCTTTAAGCATAAACGCAGTAATCACAGGATCGTGTTCGCGCTGGAACAGCCTTGAAAAATCCGGGCTAGACATTAAATGCACTGGCGTGTTGGCTTGGCAACCTTGTAGCAATCGTCCATCAGAAGCGCAAAGTGTGGCATACCAGAGTAGTTCCGACAGGGGCTTAGCGATTAGCTCAGGACGCCCTGTTGATATTTTGCGATGCAGACGTCCTGCTTGCACCTCTTGATCGCCACCTGAACCATAATGCCAATCCGGCACGGAATTGACATTCAGATCAAACGGAGCGGCAAGACACAAGGGTTGTAAGGTTTGTATATCCGGCGATGGGCTATAAAAAATATGTTCTGCGGGAACAATATAAATCTCTGAACCGCTCGGATGGGCGCAATGGCGAGTAATACCATCCGTAATCGCTTTTTGTACCAACCCCAAAAAATGAAATGCGGGATTAAAATTGCCTTCTAATGCTTGGGTCATAACAGGCTCACTAACTTGCTTATTTTGATTGCGTAATAGCAGACATGAAGCATTAATTGCGCCAAATTAAAATATAGCTATGCATATTGACCATATATATTTTAAGCGATCAAGTTTTTGGCTGCTTCAGCTTCCCCCTTTGAAAAAGGGGGAGAGCAAAGCGAGGGGGCAGAGGGGGATTTATTAAAAAAACCTCCCCTAACCCCTTTTATGCCCTTTGGGTACTTTTTCAAAGAGGGGGACAGAAGTGAGTGAGTAGTAAAAAACCGAAAACATGACCGTTCGGAGTATAAATAAGCACTGCAATGAAATTTTCATTCTTAAATATAGATGCCAATCGGTCATAAATTGCTTTTTTGCTGTTTCGCGTAGACCGTTGGCTGATCGGAGTCGAAGCCAGCGATGGTTTATTTTCTGCAAATTTCCTTAAAGCCTATATAACTCTGCAATCATAATGTGCGTAGAACCTGAGTTTTGACTTAATCTGGTGCAAAACCTAACCTTCATCCACATCCTGCACCAACCAAATCAAACTCCAAAGTCTTTGGTATAAATCCTGCTCCACGCTATTCAATCGCTAAGCACATCAGCAAGATAACCCGTTTTAAGGAGCGTCAAATGAAAAATCGATTACGTCTTTTAGCATTACTACTGCCTACGTTGTTATATTCCAATCTAGTAACGGCAGAGCAGGCTTCACTACCTCTGCCTAACAAAGGCGATACCAGCTGGATGATTGTTGCGACGGTACTGGTCATTCTGATGACAATACCCGGATTAGCGCTGTTTTATGCCGGTATGGTTCGGGCAAAAAATATTCTCTCTGTTTTAATGCAAGTCTTTATGACCTTTTGCATGATTGCCGTACTTTGGGCTTTATACGGTTACAGCATTGCATTTACTGAAGGCAATGCTTTTTTCGGTGGCTTCGACAAACTTTTTTTAAGCGGCGTAACACCCGACGCCGTAGTGGCAACCTTCAGTAAAGGTGTCTATATCCCGGAATATATTTACATTATGTTCCAGTTGACTTTCGCTGCAATTACCCCTGCCCTTATCATCGGTGCTTTTGCCGAACGCATTAAATTCTCTGCTGTACTATTGTTTATCTTCTTGTGGTTCACCTTTTCCTACCTGCCCATTGCGCACATGGTTTGGTATTGGGCTGGCCCAGATGCCTACACCGATGCCGCCGCAGCAAGTACGGCAACAGGAACAGCAGGTTTTATTTTTCAAAAAGGCGCATTAGATTTTGCTGGCGGCACCGTGGTACATATTAATGCCGGTATTGCCGGTTTAATTGGCTGTTTGTTGATTGGTAAACGCATCGGTTTTGGTGAAGAATCAATGGCACCGCATAACGTGCCAATGACCATGATGGGCGCGGCGCTGTTGTGGGTAGGCTGGTTCGGCTTTAATGTCGGCTCTAACCTAGAAGCCAATGGCGTAGCGGGTTTAGTCTTTGCCAATACGCTCTTGGCAACGGCATCGGCAGCGCTGGCGTGGATGTTTGCCGAATGGTTTAGACGCGGAACACCTAGCCTATTAGGCGCGGCTTCCGGTGCGGTTGCCGGCTTAGTCGCCATTACCCCTGCCTGTGGCTGGGCCGGACCGATGGGTTCTATCGGCTTAGGCTTACTAGCGGGCACAGTATGTTTTTGGGCAGTAACAGAATTAAAAAATGCCCTAAACTATGATGATTCTTTGGATGTTTTCGGTGTGCACGGTATCAGCGGCATACTCGGATCACTCGGTACGGCTTTCGTCGCCTCACCCACACTCGGTGGCACGGGGGTTTACGATTATGTCGCCAACGGCTTTGGTGAGTACAGTATCCTAACGCAATTGCAAAGCCAGTTTTGGGGGGTTCTATTGACGTTGTTATGGTCGGGCGGTATTTCTTTTGTCGCCTATAAAATAGTGGATAGGCTCATTGGCTTGCGTGTCAGTGAAGACATTGAGCGTCAAGGGCTAGACATTAACGAACATGGTGAAATTGCTTATCATGATTGATAGTGCTGTTAAATTCTACAAGGTGTTTTTTTACTAATTTTAAAGCAAAAATAGCTTAGGAATGCGCATGAAATAAGTTCAGCCGTAAAGCTGAACACTTGCATAAGTTATTTCATACGCATTCCTTACCGTTACAGAAATTCAAGTTGCCGTAAACGTTTTAATAAACGTATTTTTGTGGCATATTTAGATCAACGAGGAACGATCATCTAAATTCGAATTAATAACATGCTAGGATACTCATGGACGATTCATTGAGATTGCAATATCTGGACGCTATGGGCATTGATGTCTGGGTGTCCAGAATGCCATCCGAAATACCGCAATTACCCGCTGCAACTGATACACCTATCAGTAACGCGATACCTCAAATACCCCCCTGGGATCTATTGCAACTTGATGTTGCTAACTGCACAAAATGCACACTGTGTGAAACGCGTACTCGAACTGTATTTGGCACAGGTAATAAAAATGCGGATTGGTTGTTAATAGGTGAAGCGCCAGGACAACATGAAGATGAGCAGGGCAAACCGTTTGTTGGTAATGCTGGGCAGTTATTAACAGAAATGTTACGCGCAATGGGATTGTCGCGAGAAACCGTCTTTATTACTAATATTATAAAATGCAGACCACCGCGTAATCGTGATCCTCATGTTGATGAAGTGCAAAGCTGCAACGCATATCTGCAACAACAACTCGCCATCATCCAGCCTAAAATTATTCTCGCGGTAGGGCGTATTGCTGCCCAGACCTTGTTGAATACGGATATGCCCCTAGCCGGATTAAGGGGGAAAGTCCATAACCTGAATAATACGCCTCTTGTGGTCGTCTACCATCCCGCTTATTTACTCCGATCTTTATCAGAGAAACGGAAAGCTTGGCAAGACTTGCAACTGGCAATGCAAACAATAAAAAAAAGTGAAGATTAACCATGCGTGGATTATTTGACCAAATAAAAAATTTCATTATTTATGATGCTGATAAAGAGTTTTATGCCAAAGTATTTCCTGATTCTGTATCAAGGAAAGATTTAATGCGTCTTAGAAAAATGACGGTTTCCGACTTGCCTGAAGTGTTGGCAATAGAAAGAAAAAACTATCAATTTCCTTGGGAAGAAGATATTTTCAGAGATTGCTTTAAGGCAGGTTACAGTTGCTGGGTTTGTGAGGAGCAAGATAAGGTACTGGGTTATAGTCTGATCACTATTGCTGTTGGTGAAGCGCATATTCTTAATATTTCCGTTGATCCGGCCGAACAAAAGCAAGGTATAGGTCGCAAGATGCTGGAAAATTTGATTGAGGTGGCGCGTGGAAAGGCAGAAACCGTTTTTCTCGAAGTCAGACCGTCTAACCCAGCGGCAATGGCCTTATATGAAGACATGGGGTTTAACGAAATAGGCGTCAGAAAAGACTATTATCCCGCTGAAAATGGTCGTGAAGACGCCATTATGTTGGCGTTGCAATTGTTTTAGGCTAGAGTTAAATAGCTTCCCTAAACAATAAGTAGGCTTTCAAAGGTCTTTTTAACAAACAAGCCTTATTTTTATTGCTGAGGTAAAAATGTTAAAAAAATTAGTAATTATTCAGCCCCCCCTAAAAATTACTGCGATTAAGCCGTCATTCCGGCATGGATTGCCGGAATCCAGAACACAGGGAGGTGTTTGTAGCTTGCCATCCGTGGCTTCTGGATCTCAACAATCCCTGCTGAGATGACGTAACTAAGGAGGGGTCTGAATAGTTACAAAAATTATGATCGGTTACTTCGTTCTGTTTTTAAAAAGATAGAGCAAAATGTAGTCGCTACCTCCCCATCGCCACTGAGGTTGGGACAGCCCAAAACAGGACTAACCGCTAGTCTATTTTAGCTCTGCCTGTAAAAAATAATTCTTCGAAAAATAATAATCAGTATAATCTCACAAAAGTCAGAAAAAACAGAAAAAATCGCTATAGCAGATTACATCGATGCACGATAATTTATGCCTAAAAGCGAATCTTGCAGAATTTAGAGTGTATTCAAACTGAAACATAACATGACAATTCAAAGCGCCAGTCAGAATAACCCCATAGCACATAAACGAGGTATTGCTTTTCATGAAGCAGGCTATGCCACGGCTATTTATTTAAATAGTAAAACTTGTTACCTTCCCGCCGTTTTTTTTCAAATTACCGTTAAGGATTTAAACGGTACGTCCGAAGAAAGGCAAACAAGTTATCGCGTATCGCATGATAAATGTATGGTAAGCGTGGAGGGTGGGCGGTTAATTGAAAGCGTATTGCCTTCTATTGATCACGCACAGGACACTCCAGACGAAGTAGGCGCATTAATAGAGGACGAAATGATTGCCTTTGAAACGGACATCATTAATCTACTTATTGGCTCACTGGCGGAGGCTAAATATGTTGCTGAAATTGACGATGAACCTTTTAATCAAAAATTGGTTCACCTCCATGCCTTGAAAAACTATGGTGGCAACACCGCGATTGCTTTAACCGCTGACTATTTGCAACGTTTTTCGATCTGTAAGCAAACACAGGACAAAAAACGCCATGAGTTGCTTAATGTAGCTTTTAACTTCATCAATGATCAGGCACACTGGCTAGCCATTACGCTGCTCGCGAACACAATCATCAATAGTGATAACAAAATTATTAGTGCTGAAGAAGTGGCTGCAATCGCCAATAACGCAATAATGTCAACCAAGCTGTTGCCTGTTGCTAATGACAAACCTGCAGCGATATTGTTTGTCGATGATGAGATAAATATACTTAACGCCTTGGGGCGACTGTTTCATCGAGAGCCTTATGTGACTTACTTTGCCGCAAGTGGTGAAGAAGGCCTGAGAATATTGCAACAGCATCCGGTTGATCTGATTATTTCTGATATGCGTATGCCAGAAATGAATGGTGTGGAATTTTTAGCTCAAGCGGCTTTGCATTGGCCCAAAACCATCCGCATTTTATTGACAGGCTATGCCGATATGCAATCAATCATTGATGCCGTCAATAAGGGGCGCATTTGCAATTATTGTAATAAACCCTGGAATGATGAAGAGCTTAAGTTACTCATTCGTCAAGTCCTAGAACAAAAAGCCGCGACACGAGACAGGTAAAGTCTTGGCTTCCGTATATTCACCAAATCGGCGTTATTTGTCTGTATAGCGCTTAAACAGCCGTGCCTGATGTTGCTCGTCAAAACTGACCACATCGTAAGCTTCTTTTTTTGCCCCCATTTCCATACCCGGCGCACCCATCGGCATACCTGGAACCGCAATGCCGACTACTTTGGGTTTTGTTGTCAATAAAGTTCTAATATCACCAGCAGGAACATGACCTTCAATAACATAACCATTGATAATCGCGGTATGACAAGAGGCCAGTTCTGGGGTAACCCCATGTTTAATTTTGATAACCTGCATATCGTTCGTCACAATATCTTTGATGACAAACTTATTTTGTTGCAAATGTGCCCGCCAATTCTCGCAGCAACTGCACGTCGGACTTCTATAAACTGTAATTTCAGTGACTTCTTCAGCGGCTACAGCCACATTCACTATTAATAAAGCGGCAGGCAAAAAACGTTTAACTATTGTCATAGGAAATTTTTGCATAGGAATGAACAGGAAATAAGTTCGGTAAATAATGACTGCCAGTCCTTTGAGGACTGGCAGTCATGGCATCCACCGAGGTTACAATTGATGAAGTTGTTTTGTACCCATTCCATAGCTAGTCGTGATGATAAGTCGGGCTATATTGATGCACGGCATCGACCATCGCTTTAACATGATCGGGATTAATGTCAGGCAAAATGCCATGACCTAAGTTAAACACATGCCCTGAGCCCGAGCCGTATTTATCCAACACCGTTTTAACTTTTTCGATAATAATTTCCGGTCTGGCATAAAGCGAAACAGGATCCATATTACCTTGCAAAGCCACTTTATGACCGACTCTCGCACGGGCGTGATGAATATCGGTCTGCCAATCGAGCCCTAACGCGTCATAACCCGCATCCGCCATCGTTTCCAGCCATAAGCCGCCGCCCTTGGTAAACAGGATGGTTGGGATGCGTTGCCCATCCACCTCCGTTTTAAGCAATGCTCTGACTTGTTTGGCGTAATATAACGAAAACTCAACATAATCTTCGCTGCTCAGCATACCGCCCCAGGTATCAAACAACATGACCGCCTGAGCGCCCGCCTCGATTTGAGCATTTAAGTAAGCAGCGACGGCTTGCGCCAGTTTATCCAGCATAAGGTGCATAACGGCAGGCTGTTCATACATTAGGCCTTTTACTTTTTGAAAGCTCTTACTACTGCCGCCTTCAACCATGTAAGTTGCCAATGTCCAAGGACTACCGGAAAAACCAATAAGCGGCACGCTACCCTGTAAATTTTTACGGATCAGACTGACCGCATCGACGACATAGCGCAACGCTACACAAGGGTCAGGAATGGGCAATTGCTCAACATCTGCGGCGTTGCAAACTGGTTTTTTAAATTTTGGACCTTCGCCTTCAGTGAAATAAAGACCTAATCCCATCGCATCAGGGATGGTCAGGATGTCTGAAAATAAAATAGCAGCATCGAAATTAAAGCGTCGTAAAGGCTGCAAAGTCACTTCGCAGGCTAATTCAGGATTGGTACATAAATTTAAAAAACTACCCGCCTGCTCTCTAATTTGTCGGTATTCTGGTAAATATCGACCTGCCTGCCGCATCATCCATACCGGTGTCCGATCTACCGGTTGTTTTAATAGCGCTCTAATAAAGGTGTCGTTTTTTAATGGAAGCATTGTATTTTCATAGGAGTTAGGAAGTTACACTTATCGTAAGTATTCACTTCCCCCTTTGAAAAAGGGGGATTGAGGGGGATTTATCTAAAGAAAATCTCCCCTAACCCCTCTTTGTCAAAGAGGGGGACTGAATAAGTACCACTTATTTTTTAATAGCGCTTATTTTTTTTACTACGGAATGACTAAATTCGCGCGGCAAAATTTGTTTGGTCTTTAATGCCGATACTGAGTTGGAGAAGGAGCCATAAAGCAAAAGAAATTTTTCCTTACCACCAATAAGTATTTTGATGTATTTTAAATCAGCCGCTAATGAGGGATATTTTTTCGCAACCTCTTTAATTGATTGCTCTTTTGACAACAGCATAACTTGTAACGTGTAATTATTAGGCGGTTGTATTTTGAGCCATTCAATATTGTCGCTTGGTGTTTCTATAGACGTTATTTCCTGTGTTTTTGGAACGGGACTGCTCTCAGTGAGCTGAGTAGCAACAGGGACTGGTTCAACGACTTTCTGTTCGATTGTTGTCAAAGATGCTTTGTTAGCGTCGAGAGTATTCACTGGCATATCGGGCTTATTTTGTGGAGCAACTATCATTTCAAAACTAGCTGGCTTGTTAGACTTAACCACATATTGATCCAAAATAAGTTGACTGGCCTGTATCGGTTGTTCCTGTTGTTTTATTACCGGGGTATCCGCTGTATGCGTTAAGGGCTTGGAGGGAATTACAGGTTGTTGATTAATGACAACCGGCGTGACAACGTCTGCTAGATTACTTTTTTTAGAACTGTACCATTGAATACCCAAGGCAACCGCAACCAATCCTGCCACCGCCGCGATCAGTATCCCTATTGAATTGATGCTTTTTTTAGCCTTAGCCAAGCAGGGGATTTGCTCAATAACTCGTCCTGGAATGCCGTGAGTGTTCCGGTAAACATTTTGTATCATGCTGTCATTAATAGCATTAAGCGATAAACGTGCCCAAGGCTTTGTTGATAGCTGCTGTAAAAAGTCGCCACATTCTTTTTCTGAAAGCGGCGGAATTTCAACAAAATGGCAATCATCAACAACCTGATCAGTGCGGCTTTTTACATGCAGTTCATCAGGGGTTAACACAAAAACCACCCTAATAAGCGGGTTTGTCCAAGCATATTGGATAATGGTTGTCATTAATCCGGGCATCAAAGTACCCGCATCATCAATCAGTAAAACGATATTTTTGTTTTTGCTTTGATATTGGCTGAAATCTTGAGGGGATTTACTCCGTTTATCTGGTTTTGTCAGCAGATTGACCTGTTCCTGAATCGCCTCAAAACTTAGGTCAGCATGACCTTGAATTGGACAATACCACCATGAGGGAATTTTACGTTCATTCAGCGCCCGTAACAGCGTGGTTTTACCAATGCCTTGGGGTCCACAAATAACCAAAGCTTGTGTCAAGTTAGAAACCAGATGAATTAATAATTCCAGTTTCTGTTTGCGCTCCTGGGTTATCAACGCGTGATCAACCGTACTGATTTGATCACTGATAGATTTTTTCATCGAATAGGTAAAAGTATCATTTTCTACCATAGGTATTTAGCGTCAGCTCTAATAGATTTTGGTCAACATCAATGGGTAAGGTTGCCAAACCTATTTTTTTTAATAGGATTAAGCGAATTTTACCGTCGATATTTTTTTTATCGACAGCCATTAAATCTAAAAATCGGTCGGTATCAAGTTGAGGTGGCGGGGTTATCGGTAATGCGCTTTTTTTAAACAAATTAATAATCCGCGCTACCTCGGCATCGGTCAACCAACCGTGTCTTCTGGAAAGATCAGCGGCAAGACAGGTACCTATCGCTACAGCCTCACCATGCAAATATTCGCCATAACCGACACCGGTTTCAATGGCATGACCAAAAGTATGACCCAAATTTAAGGTGGCTCGAATACCTGTTTCTGTTTCGTCTTCAGCAACAATTTCAGCTTTGTTTTTACACGATTTTTCAATCGCATAAGCTAAGGCTGATTTATCTCTGGCAAGCAATAACTCAATATTCTGTTCCAACCAATCAAAAAAATCGACGTCCCGAATTAAACCGTATTTAATAACTTCCGCTAAACCGGCTGAGAGTTGTCGGTCATCCAGCGTATCTAAAACATCAGCATCAGCAATAACACATTGCGGTTGGTAAAACGCGCCGATCATATTTTTACCTAACGGATGATTAACCCCCGTTTTCCCACCAACAGAGGAATCAACTTGTGCCAACAGGGTGGTCGGTATTTGCAAAAAAGCAATACCGCGCTGATAACATGCTGCTGCAAAGCCGCCCATATCACCGACAACACCGCCCCCTAAGGCAATTAAGGTGGCGTTACGACTAAATTTACAGGCCAATAATTTATCAAAAATTTGCGTGACATAATCCAGCGTTTTGTATTGCTCGCCATCAGGCAATATCACTTGTTCGACAAGGTATTCATCAAGGTTTTTTAAAACGCTGTTCATATACAGCGGCGCAATCGTGGTATTGCTGACCACAACAACTTGCTTGGATTTGATATGTTTTTTAAATAGCTCGGACTGCCTCAGGATACCTGAGCCTATATAGATGGGGTAACTACGCTCGCCTAGTGCAACAAGGAGATTTTTCATTGATGTTAATGACGTTTAACGGTTAATAGTTCGGTATTCTTCCAGAATATGCTCAACGACCTCTTTACTCTGCAAAATACCCGTATCAATTTTAAAATCCGCGCAAGACAGATAAAGTGGCTCACGCTGGGTGAACAAGGTTTCTATCCGCGCTTTAGGGTTCTCTGTTTTAAGTAAAGGCCGTTGGGTATCTCGGCGGGTACGCTCCAATATTCTTTCTACCGAGCACTGCAAATAAACAATAAAGCCATTCTCTTTTAGTACGTTACGATTTTCTTCCCGCAGGATCGCGCCGCCGCCAGTGGCCAACACGATACCTTTCATTTGCACCAATTGCTGAATCATTTTTTGTTCACGATCCCTAAAGCCTTCTTCGCCTTCAAATTCAAAAATAGTTGGGATATCAACACCGGTTCTCTCTTCTATCGCTTTGTCACTGTCATAAAAAGGGACAGATAATGCTCTTGCCAATTGTCGCCCTATCGTTGTTTTTCCTGCACCCATAAGGCCAACTAAATATATATTCTCTGATTTTTGCATCAAAATACCTTGCTGGTCTGTTCCCCCAACGGGGAAGTATTAAAATTCAACAGCCTTGCTCTGCAAGACTGATGGTTTCGATAATATCGTGGTTAATATTATGATGGTGACTTTCAATTACCGCGTTTTCATCTTTAGTTTGTTCAGTGTAGAGACGCTGTAAGACAACAAATCTACAAAATCAATACATGAAGATTAAATAGGCTATAAAAGTAGCCTTTATGATTCAATTTTTAGCCCAGAATTGTACCAGATGAACCCTACCCTTTGACGCTAATTTTAGCTGGGTTGAAGTAAGCAATGAGTACGACACACATGGCCACATAACGACTGGCAGTCATTGCATTCACAGAGGATACACTTGACGAAGTTGTTCCGTATCCATTCCTTAATCAGGCAAAGCGATTCACCTTATAAAAACATCTCAGCAGGAAAATAAATGATAACGATATTTTTAGCCAGTCTGGTATTAGGACTGGTCGCCGGATTATTGGCAGGCTTATTTGGCATTGGCGGTGGATTAGTTATTGTTCCCGTTTTAGCCTTGTTATTCACAGTGCATGGTTTCCCTGCCGAACAAGTGCTGTTAATGGCTGTAGCAACGTCATTGGCGACGATTATTTTGACCGCAATGTCATCCGTGGCCGCGCACCATCGCTTAGGAACTGTCGTGTGGACAAAAGTGTTACGCCTGAGCCTGATGATTATGGTCGGTGCCGCCCTCGGTGCGGTGCTTGCCAAGCAAATACCTGTTGATGCCTTGCGTTATATTCTTGTCGTGTTTTTGGTTTATGTGGCGATTTTAATGGCGTTGCAAGTAAAACCAAAATCAGGTGCCGTTCAGCAAACTATTGCCATGGATTGTGCCGTCGCGGTTGTGATTGGCTTATTGTCGTCAATCGTCGGCATTGGTGGCGGTACACTCACGGTACCTTATCTGGTACGTGGGCAAATGCCAATGCGCAATGCCGTCGCGGTAGCCAGTGCTTGCGGTTTGCCGATAGCACTGGCCGGAACCGTAAGTTATGCGCTGTTAGGCTGGAATACCGATAATTTACCGGCATGGAGTTTAGGTTACGTCTATTTTCCGGCCTTTGTTGGCGTAAGCTTATGCAGTATGTTAACGGCGCCCTTAGGCGCAAAGCTTGCCAACAAACTTCCGGCGGCGAAATTAAAGCGCTATTTTTCGATATTGCTATTGGTGATGGCTGTTAAATTGCTATGGCATTGACAGCGCATCACTATCAATATAAATATCAACAGGATTTTCAGGAATAAGCGTTGCGACCGGCAAATGCTGACCTGAACGCCAAACTTTAACGATTTCCCGTTTATTAGTACCCGTAATCAAAAAGATAAGCTCGTGGGTATTGCTTAAGGCTTTGGCACTGATAGAAACACGCTCAGGTGGCGGTTTTGGTGAATTATTAACAGCATGTACCAGTTCATCTTCATCATGTACATGGCCGGGAAACAGGCTGGCAGTATGACCATCTTCGCCCATACCCAGCAAAACCATATCAAAGGGCATGGCGGCAGCGACAATGGCGCGATAATCCTGCGCCGCCTGTTCATTACCAAGTTCGCCTGCGATAGTAAAAATTTGTGCCGCAGGAATAGCGACATTATCAAGTAAGGTGCGACGCGCTATTGCACTGTTTCTCTCCACATCATCAGCGGGCAAACAACGTTCATCACCGTAATAAATCACCCAATTTGCCCAATCAGCGTCAGTTTTCGCCAATAAGCCATAGACTTTTTCAGGGGTACTGCCACCAGCCAGTACCAACTTGAATTTACCGTGATCGGCAATGGCTTTATCAGCCGCTTTAAGGATATGTTGGCAAGCCGCATCCGCGACTTGATCAGCAGTTTCTAATGTGTGCCAATGGCTTGTTTGTTGCATCTATTTACACTCCGGTGTTAAGGAACTGCGCCAGGATTGGCTGTCTTTATCAAATAATCGGCTGTCTTCAGGTCCCCAAGAGCCGGCGGGATAAGTGGCAATGAAGTCACGTTCAATAGCCCAGGTTTGCAAGATAGGATCAACAATGCGCCACGCATACTCAACTTCATCAAAACGCAGAAACAATGAACGATCACCTTTTAACACATCCAATAATAAATCTTCATAAGCATCAATGGCTTTTTCGTCTTGATTACGGAAACTGGCATCCAGGCTACTGGTGCGCGTACTCATTTCCAGACCCGGTTCTTTAACGGTCATTTCAATACGGATACATTCTTCCGGCTGTATGCCCAGCAGCACCCAGTTAGGATTCATGCACTGTACATTGGTATCGCGAAAAAACTGTAAAGGGGGATGACGGAAACATATCGAAATGGACGATTGCGCTTTTGCCAGACGTTTACCGGTACGCATGTAAATGGGCACACCGCGCCAACGCCAGTTATCGATATACAGCTTCATCGACGCGTAGGTTTCCGTGGTGCTGTTTGGGGGGATATGGGTTTCTTCAAGATAGCCATTGACTTTTTCACCATCAATATGACCTTTGGCATACTGCCCACGGAAAGCCTGTGCGTGAACGGCTTCCTTGGGAATAGGGCGAATCGATTTCAATACTTTAACTTTTTCATCGCGTAACGATTCGGCATCCATCGATACCGGCGGCTCCATAGTCACCAGCGTCAGTAATTGCAGTAAATGACTTTGCAACATGTCACGCAAGGCACCAGCGCTATTGTAGTAATCGCCACGACTGTCTATGCCGATACTTTCCGAATGGGTAATTTGGATATGGTCTATGTAATTGCGATTCCATAAGGGTTCCAGCATAACGTTGGCAAAGCGGAATACCAGTACGTTTTGTACCATGCCTTTACCTAGATAATGATCGATACGATAAACCTGTTCTTCATTCAAATAATGGCTGATACGTTTTTGCAGCGCTTCTGCACTATCCAGATCATAGCCAAAGGGTTTTTCAATAATGACACGCCGCCAGCCGCTATCTTCAGTAAATAAATGCTGGTCGCTTAACATGCTCATAACGGGGCCAAAATCAGCCGGGCTTATTGATAAATAAAACGCGATATTTTGGGGGAATTCTTTTTTTGCCAAGGTATCGGCTAACAGTGTGTAGCATTCGGTCTGGCTAATATCGCCTTGGTGATAATAAAGGCGTGCACTGAAGCGTTGAAAAATGGTTTCATCAAAATCGTCTTTGGCTTTTGCCTTAACCATGTCACTGACTTCGTCCAGCCATTTTTGTTGATCCCAAGGTCTACGACCTATTGCCAGAATACGTGTGCCTTCAGGCAGCCGATCAGCAACATCCAAATGATACAGCGCGGGCATTAATTTAATGCGGGAGAGATTTCCGGTAGCACCAAAAATCACATAAGTACAGGGTTCGGCTTTCATAAGTTTATTAAGGTTATGTTAGGGGACGAGTGGCTGTTATAAGCAGCGGTTTGTTCGTAAGATGCTCATTCTAGGGTGGCGGCTTTGCGCGGGCTAAAGCCAATCAGATCATCGGCTATCCGCTACCATCCTTGCTGCTTTTTTATAGCATCGTTAAGGAAACAATGCAAACAGAGCCGTATGAGTGGGTTGTTTTGAATAGTTCCCACTCGACTCCACTTAGCGAACGAATCATCAAGCTGCTTAACTTGTGGTGGCTACTAATTTAAGGCGGGGCAGTTTAAGGTTAAGTCGTTCGCTTTGACGCGGCTTGTCCCGTCTTAAATGGGTAGCCGAAAAACCTTGGGTACTCGCTTCACGAGTCAAATGGGCTTGATTGGAAAGAGGCGCAAAAAAGCGTTGAGTTTAAGACGAGATTGATCGAGAAGCGATAGTGCTGGGCGTTTTCCGAAGCGTTTTTTTGCGTATTGAAAATGCAAAGCATCACGCAATCGCGTCGAGTTATTAAGATGATGTGAGCCCCTCGTTGGGCGGCGAACGAGAGACTCAGTACGACTGGGGCACGGCAGGTATTAGCTATGTCGTGATTTTTCGCCGCTTGCTTGGACGGGGAAGCCCAAAACAAGCGACAAAAACAGCGACTCCCCGCTCTTAGTTAAGGGAGTACTGTAATTTACCTATTTTTTAGTGGGTACGCTGACACAATAGAATCACGTCTCTCCAATCGCTGCCTGCACTAACACCGTTATTAAAACACGCTATTGTTTTTTCTGCGTCATTGGTGCCAGAGCATAAATTAATAATGTTTTTCCATTCCCAATCCGTTCCTTTTCCCCAATTAACGCGCCCTGTTTTAATGCTGGAAAAACATTTGCGCGGTTCAGTAGGATTAGTCGTCCCTTTACAAAGCTGTTTTACGTTTTCTGGTTCCCAGTTCATATTGTTATTATCATCGTTCCAAGACAACTTTCCTTGAATATCATTGAAACATTGGCTTTCATGATCTGCTGCCATTGCAACAGGAGCTACTGTCAAACCTGTTAAAGCCGTAATGGATACAAACAAAACGGTACGAATTAAATTATATTGTGATTTCATAAGACAAATACCTAAAGAATGATTGGTGGAATGATTAACTTATCACCAGAGAATATTTAGTCAATTAACTTAATCTGATAATTTTGAAGTTTTACGGCCTTTAGGGATCATTAATTTGCTCATATGACGTGTCTTAAATGAAATAAGCACTCTAAAGCCCAGCAATATGAATACAATTATTGAATATAAAAAAGGTTCGGCAAGATTGCCTTTAAGTTGCCAAAAATAATGGGTAACTGCTGCAATTGCCGCCAAATAAATAAACCGATGCAGCTTTTTCCAGTTTTTACCCATAACTTTTTTAGACCAATTAGGCGTTGTAATCGCTAATACGAAAATTATAAAATAAGAAATGATCCCAAACCAAATATATGAACTTTCAAGAATATCGACGCCAATAATTTTCCAATGTAAAACTTGGTCAACAATTAAATAACCCAACATATGCAAACTTGCATAGACAAATGTAAATAACCCAAACATCCGTCGATATTCTGACATCCCGCGCCAATTCGTAACTGCCTGAATGGGTGTAATAGCTAACGTGATACATAAAAAACGCAAGGCCCAATCACCTAAGCGGATATGTAATGCCCTAATAGGATTTGAACCCAAATTATCGAAAACGGCGTCAACCAATAAAAACAACAAAGGCAGCCAGCAGACAATCAAAATTTTTAGTCGTAAATTACTTTTTTGTATCATCAGAAGAAATGCCGTAAATCCATATCTTTATATAACGCAGCTACTTGCTCACCGTATCCGTTGAATAATTCAGTTTTACGCCGAGGGGTAAAAAATTCACTTCCTAATAAACGTTCGCTATTTTGACTCCAACGCGGGTGTTTGACTAATGGATTAACATTAGCGTAAAAACCATACTCATTTCGTGCAAAAGTATTCCAGCTTGTCGTCGGTGGTTTTTTTAATAGCTCAATTTTGACAATGGCTTTTATATTTTTAAAACCATACTTCCACGGTACTATTAAACGTAACGGTGCCCCATTTTGTTTAGGTAATGTTTCGCCATACATACCCACCGCTAATAACGTTAGTGGATGCATAGCTTCATCAATGCGTAATCCTTCCGTATAAGGCCATTCCAATACCGTATTGGTATTTTGGTTAGCCATTATTTCAGGTTGATAAATAGAGGTAAATTTTATAAATTTCGCGGTTGATAAAGGATTTACTTTTTTTAATAAATCACCTAAAGAAAAACCAACCCAAGGAATAACCATAGACCAAGCTTCGACGCAACGAAAACGATAAATCCTCTCCTCCAGTGTTTGTTGCCGAAGAATATCTTCTAAAATAAATGTGCCTGGTTTTTCCACTTCGCCACTGATTTGTAAAGACCAAGGATCAATTGGCAGGCTTTGGGCTAATTTAGTAGCCTCTTTCTTATTGAAAGAAAACTCATAGTAATTTGTATAATTCTCTACGATTTCACTTGGCGTAGTCATTATGCCAGTAGACAAATTGCTTTTCGGTAAATTTTGCCAACGTGCATTATCACTAGCTGCAAAAGCCGGCACGATACTAGACCCTGTTGCCGCTAGTATCGCTTTGATTATTCTACGCCTGTCTTTAAACGCTTTAGAATCGGTAATTTCGGAGTTAGGGATTTTATTAATCATAATTACTAGGGCAAAAATTGGGTATAAAAAACTGTTCTTTTTATTTTCTACCTTTCGGAATTAAGCGTAACAATCGGAATAACTTTCGCTCGGTTATAAAAGCCAACGAAAAGAGTTGGATAAAATTCTCCGCTTCAATAATGTCCAATCCAATATTTACTGGAACGGCTTCTATACGTGTCCCAAAAATACGATCCCAAACTGAAAAGACTATGCCATAGTTATGATCATGCTCTTTCCGTAATGTGGAGTGATGGACGCGATGAAGCGAGGGCGTAATAATTAACTTTGATAGGGCTTGTTCGTTTGGGATTTGAATATTAGCATGGTGGAAAAATATAAAAAATAATTGAATGGTTTCAATGGACAGCACAACATAAGCATTGACACCGAATATAATGACAAAAAAGCATTTATAAATTATTTCTAAACACAGATCGAAAACATGAAACCGGAAACCAGTTGAAACATTAAAGCTTTTATCAGAATGATGAATTTTATGAAAACGCCATAAAAACTCGTATTTATGGCTCATAAAATGCCAAAAATAAATAGCCAGATCATAGAAGGCGAATGATAATAACCATTTGATTGGCCCATTATCAAAACCACTTAAAATGCCATGATCAGCATATTGCTGTGCGACAAAAAATAATGAGGATATTCTTAAGGTCGCAAGAATAAGATTATTAACTAAAAATGCTGTGACATTAGTAATAAAGGATTCTTTAAAGACCTTGGGTGGAAATTTACGAAACGGGTGACGCTTTTCTATAACAAGCAAAAAAACAAAAGCAATAATTGCAATCGCAAACAATATTTCGTTTAACATAAACCCATTTCCAAAAGTTGATATTACTTTATATAAAATTAAAGTAACTATTCAGCCCCCTCCTTAGTTACGTCATCTCGGCATACCCTCTGGGGTACAAGGGGATTGCCGAGATCCAAAAGCCACGGATGGCAAGCTACAAACACCTCCCTGTGTTCTGGATTCCGGCAATCCTCTTGTACCCCAGAGGGTATGCCGGAATGACGGCTTAATCGCAGTAATTTTTAGGGGGTGGCTGAATGATTACAAATTAAAACTTAATCATTATTGTCTTGTAAGGCATTTAATAAATCATTCAAAGCTTTAATTTCGTTGTTTGCATTTACTTTTTCGGTTATATCGTATTGCACACCCAGATAGTAAAGAACGCGATGCTTTTTATCAAATAAAGGGGTCATTCTAAAACTGTTGTGGAACAAGGTGCCATCTTTCTTATAGTTCCTCAAGGTTACTTCAATCGCCTGTTGATTTTTCATAGCCTCGGTAATTTTGAAGCGTGCCTCTTGATTCCTGTCATCACCTTGCAGAAAACGGCAATTGCGTCCAATAATATCCTCTTGTGAATAGCCGGTTAAGCGCTCAAAGGCTTTATTCGCATAAACGATAGGGCTATCGTCCAAGTCTGGATCAGCCAATGTCACGCCATTCACACACTCATCTAAAATGGCAGAGAGTACTTGCGGAATTAATCCGCTATCTTTTTCAATAATAAATGACATACATTCATCCTAATTTTATTTAATTCAAAAACGTGTTTTGTAGTTATGCCGCCAGCAGTTTTTCTAAATTCCCGACGATATTTTCAGCACCATCTTCAATTGCAACGCGTATTAATTTTTGAAAAGGCCACATAAAAATTTCAATCTCCAGTAATTCGAAACGGAAGATTAACCGTGTCGACAATGCTGCTTGAGCCTTTTCAACTAAGTAACTGTTTCTATAAGGCGCAGTCAAACCTTGAAATACCAATTTGTAATTTGGTTGATAATCTATTATTTCAAACACGGACTCCACTACTTCGCCGTTATCACTACGAACTTGTTTTGCTTGGGCGCCAATGAAAATTTCATTGCCATTGAACGGTTCAAAAACAACCACATCATCCGCCCATTTAGGGTAGTTCTCAAAAAAATTTACACCAATGTAATCAAAAACTTCTTGTATCGATTTGTTTATTTCTATGCTGGCTTCTCCAGCGATAGGCTTGGAGGTATCGTACGGTAATTTAATCTGCATCATATTTCCTCTTCGTTAAACCTCATAACTCAAATATATTGTTATTGTTATTGCTTATGAACACTTAAATCGTACACATTTTGGATTAGCGAAAGTATTTTAAACCCTGCCGAACTCTCGGCTTCAACAAACCCGTTTGGTAATTACACTTATTTTATTTTTATTTATGACAACAGCTTCGCCAAACGCATAAGGTCAGTTGAAAAATGGACTTTAAGCTATTTTAAACCATCGATTTGATGTAATTATCCACTCACTAGACAATACTATTGACATAACGATAATGAACCCAAAGCGACGGATGGCTTCGGCTCAAGTCAACAGTATTTGCCCGCTCTTTCAGAAAATAATAGTGAGCTGAATAATTAAAAACCAATAATTTTTTAACTTTATTTAATTGATTTATCGTTTTTTTTCGGATTGTCAATGAAGGGTTCGCTTAAATAACCTTCCAACCGCATTTTAGGGCGATGCTTACCCTCAATATCGTTGACTTAACGATGATTAAGCCAAAGCAACCGTTGACTGAGCGGAGCCGAGGCCATAAGCCAAACTGGTTATCCGCTTCGGCTCCACTCAGCCAACCCGCTTAAGTCAACAGTATTGACGCTTACCGCGTCTTCCAAGCTTTTTAAGCCTTTTTAGCCAACCGATTTAATCTAATGCCGGATTATGGCGAAAAAAGCCATAGGGCAACAAGCGGAACGCCAACAGGCTTTCCGTGTTCATGACTGGATATTGCTCGACATCAGGGATATGCGTAAGCCCCGCCGTCACCCATAACACCAAATCCTGATCGACTAGGCTTTCGTTGGTTGAATAACTTGGCAAGCCTTCGCCGACCTTGCCTTGGTTAGGATATTCGCCTGTTGCGTACAGCTCGTTTGGATAATATTGGGTCACCCAAAGCGGATGTTCGACAAAGCCGCCACGTTGGCGGGCAGGAAAATTGCTTGATGAATACGGCACAGCGGTATCACCCAAATACAAGCTATAGCCCGTCGGCATCCCTAGGGCGTTTTTGGCATCGCTGCTGAATATTTTCCAACTACGAGCCTTGTCGATGTTGATGTCGCGTTTGGCGTTACCTTCACTGGTCAACGGCGTTTCCACTGCAGCAAAGGCATTGCCCAACGCACTGGCCTGCGGATTGACATTGCTTTCGCTGATTTGGTTGGTAACCCCGTCAACATCCATATCAATTCGGAAATTGAAGAAATGCTGATGGTTAGGTGCCGCAACCAAAGCCTTGCCACCATCTGCCGATTTTGCCACATCGACGACATGACCATGCTGCGAGCCTTCTGCAACACTGTTCACCCCTTGGTTCAAGGTCGTACCTGTCGCATCGACGCGCACTTCTAACTCGCCGCTCATATGGAAAATATAGGTTAGTGAATAAATGTAGTTGCCTATCCAGGAATTAGCGGTGATGACCAGTTGCCGCGCCTCGCGCCGGTCTTGGGCGGCAGAGCTGGGATCGACACGTTTCCACAACAAGCCGCCATTGCGTTCATAAAGGGCGACGGCATTCGGGTAGACGAAGGAACCGCCTACATCATCGGCGATACGGGCGTTAAAAAATGCCGCGTTATTCGGCACATCGGAGGTAGGCGAGAGCGGGTTCGCGTAGCGACCCATACCGTATTCACCGACATCAAACGCCGTGCGCCAAACCCAATTCAGGTCAGGGACGCCATAAGGCACATAAATTTCCGTCAAGCTCAAACGATGGGCGACAGGGCGCAACACCCCTTTGTTTTCATGCTGCAAGGTGTACAACACCAAACCGTCACGCGGATGCAAGGCGAAACGAAAACGCCAGCCTTGCCAGCTCACTTCCTGCCCACATAATTTGTAACCGGGCTGTTTTTGAACAACTTGCAAAGGTTGCAACGGCTCACGTTCGATGTTGTTGCTCTTGCCGTTGTATTGCGAGACGGGGGCGATCACCGTATCGGTTACTTGCAACACTTTCAGGCGATTCATGTCCACCGCCACCACCACCCCTTCAATAGGACGGTCATAAGGATGGGGTTTACCGCCGCGTAGGAAAGATAGCACTCGCATGATGCGTGTTCCTTCCGGCACCGCTTTGCCGTCACGGTCAACACTTATCTCAAGATCACCGCCCGCCCAGACATCCAGATACACATCATCTGGGTTGACACCGCGTTTGGTCATCGCCGCCCGCCATTGGGCATCTTCGGAC
Organism: Methylococcaceae bacterium; assembly: GCA_947504985.1. GTDB lineage: Bacteria > Pseudomonadota > Gammaproteobacteria > Methylococcales > Methylomonadaceae > Methylovulum. The sequence continues at coordinate 23,292 of CANNKH010000005.1, forward strand.
ACTATCGGCAAAATCGTGCTGTATTCGTCCAAGAAAGTAGCCGGTTGCGTAGCGGGTGGTAATTTATCAAAAGTCAGTATCTGTTTTGCCTGCAAATCGACCAACGCACGGTACAGTTGGTTGTTGGCGCGATCATAGGCTTCAACAATAGCTTCACGCCGATAAGTATCGCCTGGTTTGAAAGCCAACACCTCAGTCTTAGGCGGTTCGTTCAACACCACATTCGGAAAAAATGCGCCGGCAGGTGTGCCCGGATGGGTTTTAACCAAGCTGACCGCACGTTCAATTTCAATACGATTAAGTGGATCCAATGGATGGGCACAAGCGTCAGCAACGTTTTCCGTAGAGGAACTCAGCTCTACAGCAAATCCCTGGATAGCGGTAATACGCGGCGAGACCGCTGTAGGCAATGACGCCGCATTAACGGTAAGGCAAGATAAACTGGCTAACAATATGACATGGCGCATAGGTATATCCTGTAATGTGTTGGCTGGTTTGTGGACTATGCAAACAACAAGGATAGCCACAGACGAAGCATCGGGGCAATAAGATGATTTATGACCACAATTGATTAGGGTCGAATCAGAGCATATCACAGATTTATTTTGGGTATGAATAGCTTAGAAGCCATCAAGTAAGCTGCTGATTCAAATCTGTAAGGCAGTTTCGCGCTAGCAAACTGCCATCGATGCACCCCAAAATGGGGGATTGCCTAGCGGCGAATCCACCCATGACAGTTCCAAATACTCAGCATGACATTTTTGAAAATAGGCGTACCCGGCGTATTATGAGCTTGTGGCTTCGCTTTGAAGTCCATAGCGCGTTGCTGTTGACGATGGTCGAAACGGTGCGTTGACTTTTCGTAATCCCGACCATCAACTTGAGCGTGAATATCATGAATATCATGAATAACACAAAACACCTGAAATCAAGATTGAGCGGAACGATGTTGGCACTGGGATTAATCGCTTTATCCTCGCCTTCGATGGGAGATGAGTCGGCTCTGGATGCAACAACTTACTGCTCCAGTGCCAGCATTGGACAGATTTGTGATCAGCGTTTTAGTTTTGATGCCACCACTACAGATAAGCTACAAATCAACTTTATCGTACCGGAAACGCATTGTTCATCGGTAAAGCTGAATATCTCTGTCGATGGCGTTTACCTGCTTTCAACAGACTTTTTAGGATGGAATGGTGATCCTGACGCGCGACCTCTGGAAACCGGGCTAATCGATTTGGGGCCAGTATCTGCTGGAACGCACAACGTCGCATTAGAAGCGGAAGGAACAGAAGGGGGATGTAATGTCGGTGACCTTGCTAGTTGGGGGGGCACAGTGCATGTTTTCGCAGAAGTTCCGCCAGTAGTTATCTTGCCTGGTGTCGGCGGGTCATTGACAAAAATGAGCTCAACAGTAGGCACGGTAACCTGCCAAAATATGAAGACTAAGCAAAAGATCAAGTTTCCGCTGCCTGCCGAAGCGAGATCATGGGACTGTGAATCCGAAGGGTTAGTTGTCAATTCTGGTAATAAAATAAAACAAACTATTTCGGTCACTGGCCCTGCCGATTAATAGGCGTTAACCGTTTTGCTCTGATTTTCAATCAGATTATGGGCAGGGTAGATAGCCAAACAAAGCTACCCTGCCTTTTTATTTATCTCAATTTATATGGAACCGATATGGACGCTTTACCCGAAAAAACCTGTTCAATAGAGCGGCTAGTGACACAAGAAAAGCTTGTCGCCGCCGCCAAAGCAGGCATTAAAACCCAGCAACGTCGTGATGGTGTTTATGGTTGGCCTGGTGAAAGCTTTGAGCTGGAAGGCATGGCATTTATTGTTACCGATTTAAGCCGCCAGCGTTTGGGGGATATGACTGACGACGATGCCAAAGCTGAAGGCTTTCCTGGCTTGGCAATGTATAAAGATATTATTCTAAAAATGCACACGGGCATGACATGGGAAGAAGATCATTTTGTCTGGGTACATCGCTTTGCCGCTAAAACTGATAGCTGAGAAACAACGGGGTATGCGGTAAAAGTACCTTCCTTTCACGCGAGCAAATCGGCATCAGTACCTCTCGGCATGGCAGATTAGCTATCAACAAATCTGTCGTCTCTTTCATTAGAATTCAGGAGACTGATGCCCTACCCTTATTCATACCTTCCCGCCAACAAAACCCATCGCTTGTCTGGTCAATAAACGTTTAGCACTGGGCAAATGATCCAGTAAAGACAAGCCAATATTTCTAGCGGCGGATAGCGCCAGCCAGTCGTTAGAAAAAATTTTTACCACATTGTCGGTAAAACCAATAACTCGATCATGATCCGCTTGCCTGGATTGAGTGTAGGCATTTAACAGTGCCGTAGCGCCTATATCGTCATGGTTATGTGCGGCTTTCGACAAAACTGCCGCCAATTGCACGACATCCCGTAAGCCTAAATTAAAGCCTTGACCGGCAACCGGATGCAACTGATGCACTGCATTACCAATAATAACGGCGCGACCAGCTACCATGCGCTCTGCACGTATCAATGACAGGGGAAAGGCACGTCGGGGCGCGGTTAAGGTCAATTCGCCCAATCGGTAACCAAAATACTGTTGTAATTCAGCAATAAAATCAGCCTCACTGCCCAGCATCAAGGCTTGCGCTTCTTCATCGGTACGCGTCCAGACCACTGAGCAATAGTTTTTATCGACGGGCAATAAGGCCAACGGTCCAGAGCAAGTAAAGCGCTCGAAGGCGGTATGGTTATGAGGAAGCGTAGCTTTTACGGTGGTGACCAACGCGGTTTGTTGATATTCAGTAATACGTTGGGGAATGTCTAACAGCTGCCGCACTGATGAACTGCCGCCATCGGCACCTACCAGTAATTTTGCAGATAGATTTAATGTGTCATTACCGCTTTTTAAACTGACATTAACTTCGCTATTACCAGACATCAGACCGACCACGCGTGCTGGACAGTGCAGCGTTATTCCGGCTTGTTCAACCAGATGGGCAACATGGGTTTCAATATCGCGTGCGCTGATGACATAACCCAATGCGGCGACATTTTCTTTTTCTGCCGATAAACGCACTTTACCAAAATGCCCCCGGTCAGAAATATGGATATGCGTTATCGCGGTTGCTTTATGGTGAATACCTTGCCAGATACCCAGCGTGTCCAACACTTCGACAGTGCCTGCCGCTAGGGCTAATGCCCGATCACCTGCGGGTGATAACTGACGCTGTTCTTGGGTACTGGCTTCAACAATGGCGATGTTAAGCCCAGTATTATTTAACGCCAGTGCCAGGGAATTACCTGCCAAACCACCGCCAACAATAATCAGATCATAATCGGGTTGCATTAGTTTACCTGCATGAGTGCTTCAATATCGGTGATGGTTTTCGGTACGCCACTGGTCAAAATTTCATGACCTTGAGCCGTAACCAAGACATCGTCTTCTATGCGTATGCCAATACCCCGCCATTTTTCATCGACAGTTTTACAATCTGCCGGAATGTAGATGCCGGGCTCTACCGTTAACACCATGCCTGCTTCGAATACGCGCCATTCTTGATTGATTTTATAGTCGCCGACATCATGGACATCCATGCCCAACCAATGACCAGTGCGGTGCATATAAAACGGTTTATATTTTTCTTTTTTAATCAAACTCTTTATCCGACCTTTAAGCAAGCCTAAGCTCACAAGACCTTTCGTAATAACTTCAACGGCGGCATCATGCGGAAAAATCCATGATGAACCCGGTTGAATCTGTTCGATAGCGGCGGTTTGCGCATCCAAAACCAATTGATACAATATTTTTTGCGGCTCGCTGAAGCGTCCTGATACCGGAAAAGTTCGGGTAATGTCCGCCGCATAATGATCACATTCGGCACCAGCATCTATCAGCAATAAATCGCCGTTTTTTAATTTGCTGGTGTTTTCGGTGTAATGCAACGTACAGGCATTCTTTCCAGACGCCACAATGGACGGATAGGCAACGGCGCGTAAGCCATTTTGTATAAAATGATAAATCAGTTCCGCTTCTATTTGGTATTCATACAGACCTGCTTTGCAAGACTGCATGGCTTTGACATGCCCGGCAGCCGATACTTCGGCGGCGCGACGCATCAGTTTAAGTTCAGCCGCACTTTTGAATAAGCGCATTTCATGCAGGATATAATCCAGAGAAATCAATTCTCCCGGCGCAATGAGTCCGCTTCTGGACTGAGTACGAATATGGTTAATCCATTCTAGTAGACTATGGTCAAGCTCAGAATCGCGTCCCATAGGGTAAAAAACTTTGGTTTTACCTTCCAGCATACCGGGCAAAATGTCATCCAGATCAGCTATTGGAAACGCATCGTCAGCATCATAATGCAGGGTCGCGCCTTCTAATCCGGCATGTGCGCCTTCCCATAAAGCCTTTTTTTCGTCAAACTCTCGACAAAATAAAATATATTCGCCTTGCTCACGCCCCGGAATAAATACTGCCAGCGAGTCCGGCTCATTAAAGCCCGTTAGATAATAAAAATCGCTATCCTGACGAAACGGATAATCCACATCGCGATTACGAGTACGTATCGAGGCACTATCGATAAGCGCAATATTACCGATACCAATACGCTGCATGAGTTGTTTGCGGCGTTTTTTAAATTCTGATTGTTTCAAGTAATCCCTCCTTAATGAACACTATTACTGCTTATATTGCTGCTGAATTCATCCCGCAGCAAGAATACGGCTGATCTTAAATATTCAGTAATTTCAGTAAACGCATTTTCATCTTCGTTACCTTCGACATCTTGGTCGATTCGAGTGAATTCGCTAATATCCTTAAGTATTTCGCGAGTTTCTGCACTTAGGCGGGAGGCTGAATAGGCAGAACCTATTCCGAATAAAAAACCCTGACACCAAAACTTCAGTGCAGCCACTTGTTCGCTTAACGAGACATCATCATCGGGTAAAAAAAGATCAAATTCAAACGTATCACTCAACAGCAATCGCCGCGTTTCCTCAAACAGCCTGATTAATAGTTGTTGCTGAGTTTCATCGACCACCGCTTGGTTATCATGCCACAGTTCTGACAACCAATAATGACTGGTCGTTCGGCCATCAACGCAGAGCATACCCGAGGCAATGCCATGCGCTTCGGCCGCTGTGAGATCGATATCCGCTTGTATAAGTATCTTGTTGACTATAGAGTAAGCCATAAAAACCACATAATTGTTCACTATCGCTAAAATAAAAATAGCGCGTATGCTACCATTGATCGTTAATAAAATGAGGCGTTAATCTTTGTAATTAACGGCTTTAAACTCACTCTTTACTCAAAACATTTGCTGTGTGCAACATCATTCAGTTACCGTCATGACACAAACATTTACCGATCAACCTTTCGAATTGAAAGAACTTGAAGAGAAGCTGGATCAGCTTATCGGACAATATTATGCCGTGAAAAATGAAAATCACGCGCTAAAAACAAAGCAGGAAGCTTTAGTCCAAGAAAAAACTCAACTGCTGGAAAAAACGGCTTTAGCCAAAACCCGCGTTGAAGCCATGATTACCCGTTTAAAAGCAATGGAGCAGACGCATGAATAATAAACCTCAATCCGTATCGTTGATGATTATGGGCAAAGAATATCGAATTGTTTGCGACGATGAAGAACAGGATGACCTTATCCAGTCTGCGATGCAATTGGATGTACAAATGCGAAAAATGCGTGATTCAGGGAAAGTAAATGGTGCAGATAGAATTGCGGTGATGACAGCGCTTAATCTGGCGCATGAACTACAGATAGTAAAAAATCAAAATGCGGCGCTTAAACTCAGCCTAAGTGAATGCTTGGCAAATATGAATCATAAAATAGAAAACGTTTTAGAAAATCCCTAAACACACGCTAAACTATTGTCCTGTATCTCCTGCAGTGTTCGACAGTGTGCTGGGTGTTTCCTGAACCTGTATTACCCTCGGGGGCTGATGTCTGCCTTGGTGAGCATGCCCGTTTAATACGGGAAGCCTGATTGGCAAACCGCGCCCCCACTTGAACCGCCGGTTCAAGGACGAAAGCGTGCATCGGCACAGGCGGGAGATACAATTTTATATCAAAGACATCCATCGTCTACACAGCTTGTTTTTAATCCCCTCATCGTTGCACCCGCCGCCGATTCTAAACAAAATTGATCAAATCAATTAAACCAGAAATAACAGCGTTGACACCCTCATTCCTGGCTTTATAGCTTAAGCTGATGCGTCGGTCGTGTTAAAAATTAATAATACCCTGTATCCATATTTTTTGAGTGTCGGTGCTCTTAAAAAGTGGGTCGCTATTGTCTCCGGCATTGTAGTAAGCATATTTGGCAAGCACCGAGTAATGCTTACCAAATTTTTTAACCGCCTGAAAGTTCCATTCATCACCGTAATCAAAACGCCCGCTATCATCCGAATAGTCATGATACATCCCAGTAAACACGAGGTCACCGTTTTGAAACGGCACCATCACCGTTCCAAATAGATCACGCATACCGTTGCTAGGCGTTACCACGAACAAATCCGCCCAGCCTTGGAAGGCGTGATTAGTGCCTAATGGAAAGTCGAAGGACTGATTTACGCCAGAACCGTCGAGTTGTTCCATAGCTCCCTGAAACATGAGCTTATAAGCACTAAAGCCTCCCATCAAGTTATAACGATCAGCATCATAAGGGGTGGAACCATGACCATAATCACTTTGATGACCGTATTCGGCAGTGTAAACCAAGCCAAAGTTGTCGCTTATTTTTATAGAATCGAGTTGTTTTTCACAACACGTTGCACGCACACCATAACTTTGGCTAGATTTTTCATAATTTTCGATTTCCGTGTAATCCAGCCAATAGCCGTAACCCACCAAATTGCCGTAATTCCCCAGCTTGTAGTTAAGGTTAAGCAACGGAGCTTCCATATTTTCCGTCAAGCCGTTGTACATTTGGGCATTCCCCAGATAGCCGACATTAGCAACCAAACCTGGCAACAGTTGATTTTTGTTGGTGATCATCACGGCATCATAGGTGATTTCCATTTGCCGCCAGATCACGTTACCGATAAAACGGCTATCATCCAGCGTAATTCGTTGTCTACCGATTTTGAAAATATTATTGGCAAGGCCGGTGTAAGCGAGCCAGAACTGGTTAAGTTCGCTTCGATCAGGATCAGCAACTCTTGAATACATTGCATTACCGCCTAGCAAAGTGTTGTTATATTCATCTTGCATCGCCAAATTGCCTTCATATTCGGCATAAGCTTGAAGCCCATGAAACACCGGCGTCAAATAACCCAAGCGCAAACTGGCGGTATTCGCATTGGCTGTTTCTGGTTGTACTAGCAGTGGCAATCCTGTTTTAGGGTCAAACCTATTATCTTCATTGACGTTTTCAAAACGGTATTTCAGTTCAAATTTAATTGCCCCACTGTTTCCTTTGTCATGAAAAGTAAGCGCATCTTCAATGTCCTGAGTCATTCCTGCTGATGTAGGGCTACTGGCTATTAGCATCGACAGTATTCCCGTAGCGGCTAATAAGCGCAATGTCACATGATGATGATGATTTAGCATAATGCCTCACGATTAATGGAAAAAATGGATTTAAACGCTCTATTTGGCGTGGGGTAGTTTAAATGGAAAATATAAAAACGCGAAACATCAGCTTATTTTGAAAACACCTAACTTGGACAGCAGAATACCTTTCTGGTAGATTGCCCGCCTCGGGTTACTTGTCCTAATATTTTAACCATGTTTCAACCTAAGACTGAGTACAAAACCACCGCGTTGCATGTTCACGCCTTACCCACCTCAACTATCTACTATTAAAACATCATGTCGCATTGGCTAAAACGAGTTGGTATTGTTACTGTTGCCTTGTTGGCAATATTAATTTTATTAGTGCTGTTCATTCGCTTTCAAGGCATTCAATATCTGGCGGCGTATTCTGGTAAAGGCTTTGCACATGAGCTACCCGCGTTAAAGGCTTATTCAGCACAGAACACCTGTACCAGTGAACCAATCAATGTCATAACTTATAATGTCGAGTATGGTTCAGATTTTATCGAATCGATGGCTGCGCGTTTTAATAACGGCAATACGGGCGGCGCCCTGCCGTGGTCAGTCCGTCTACCTGAAATTCGCGAGCGTATTAGCGGTTACTCACCTGATTTAATCGGCCTACAGGAAACCCATACGGATACAGACATTGCTACCATTGTGCCTTTCACAAAATACACGCTGGTCAGCTATCATCTGGGCAGCTTTCAATACGGCGATGCGGCTCTACTGTTTAAAACCAATCGGTTTGAATTATTAGACAATGGTCAGCTCTGGCTAGGGTCAAATCCAAAACTGCCGATGAGCTTCGGGTTTAAACCGTTAGCAATGATACGTTATGTCAATTGGGCAATGTTGCGCGAAAAAAATACCGGCTTTACTTTTATGTTCGTCAATACGCATTTTGATAATGCCCGTGTCAATAAAGAACCCAGTGCAATATTATTTCGCGAACAACTTGCTGAACTCGCAGTTGGCATACCCATGATTGTCACTGGAGATTTTAATACCACAGCAGCAACCGAACGCTATCAGCGCTTTACCGGTGCAGATAAGCATCCTCCATTACTACGCAACGCCTACAGCTTGGCTAACAACCCGCCTGTTAAGAAGGCGTTACACCCTGACCAACGCATAGACCATATTCTGGCAGGCGGACCCTGCCAAATAAAAGCAGAAGTGTGGTTTATTGATCCTCGCCCTCTTAAGAATGGGCAGCGCCTATCAGATCATGATCCTATTGTTGCGAGATTACGTTTTATGCCTGCAAATTAACGCATAAATTGGTCAGCGCGGTATTGTTATGCTCAATTATCCCACCAACATCCGTGCCAAAGGACTATTGCTTTCAATCGCTAATCGCTGTTCAAGTTCGTGGTCATCGCAGTGTTCGATAATGACGGTAAGTTGTTTCAATTGCTCAACATGTTCAATATTAAGCGCTTTAACAACCTCAATAACATCGTGATCTATCAAGCCCAACGCTTGAATTAAGCCTTTGTGCAAACCTTTTAATGCACTTTTTTTCAGTGAGGGCTGCGCTTTCTGCAAAATAAAATACGGTGTTAGCCAAGTCAGGGCAATTAACAGCGTACTATGAACGGCAAAATCAACCCCTAAATAAGGGGTGCTGGTCATATTGCTGTCGTAATAACCGATAAACACTTGACTACCAACCCAAGTCATCGCGGCCAACGGCAACATAATTTCACATAAACGCATACTTTTTAAAAACCCGCGCTGCACCGTATTGCCTGGATTAGCCAAGGCTTGGCGAGCCGCCAATTCAGTTTGGGCCTGCATAATTTTGGCGGCTTTTTCGCGTAACAAAGACAACCGACTTTTAAACGGTGTCGTCGGCAAGCCTTGCTGATCGATATTAATGATAAATTCATCCAATCCATCATCAAAACGGGTTTGCGCCCAAGCATCCCATAACGAAAGAGGGACTGATTGAGAATGCGTAATCAAATCGGCGGCATGTTCCGCATAATAAGTGGCTGTCTGCTGCATCGGCCATGCAAAACCTTCTTGTAATTGCTGGCTGGTTTGCAACCATTGCTGCTGCCATAACGGATAGGCTTGCTGAAAAGCCGACTCAGTCCCCAATAGGCTCAACATTTGTAGCAACTTTTGCTTTAATTCATGTTTTCGCAACTGCTGTCCACGCTGCTCTAATTGCTCAACAATATGCTCAGTCGCCAACGCGCCAATGGTTTCTTCCAACAACGCAAACTCATCCTGTTGCACATCTTCGGAGCATACGGTCTTAAAAATAACCGGCTCATAAAACCCCGCTTTATGCAATTGCTGTTTAAAATCATCGAATTGCTCTAGCTGCCCTCTATCCCATTGATTCAAAACAAACAACCACGCATGTCGAGCGCCTTCTGCAAGCAGCAATTGCCAAGCCTTTTCATCGCGATAACGCTCGGGACTCACAACATAAATCAACACATCAATATGGGGTAGCCATTGCAACACCAATTGTTTGTTACTTTGTTCCGTGCTGTCAAAATCCGGCATATCTATCCAGATAATATTTTTTTTCGCTTCTTCTTCGTGCTGGGCGATTTTGATTTGCGTGATAGGCAATTGCTCAGGCAAATGCTGTATCGCAACACTGTGATGATGAAATAAAGTCACTTCGCGAGACGTTGGTCTTTCTATGCCGGTTCTAGCAATTGATTTTCCCGCCAAACGATTAAGCAACGTACTTTTGCCGACACCACTCCCGCCCATAAATGCAACAATCAACGGTCTGGCAGTGTTATTAAATAAAGAATCTGGCGACCTGAGATCTAATTCTGTTAATTGCTGTGCCGCTTCCTGCGAAATCCAGCCTGCTGCACAGGCTTGTTCTGCCCAATGTTGGGCATTTTTTGCTAAATCAGAGTAATCGTAAGCCATAGCGCTTCTCTTGCTGTTCAATCACCCGCAATTGTTCGGGCGAGATATTAAAATGTGAAATCGGCGGTATTTGCCCCGGCAGACCCAACAGTTTTTTAGCCAGACTATCCATAAAAAGCACCTGCTTGACTTCATTAAATTGCTGCTGTTTCAACTCTCTTTCCACCTTGTGCATATAACTGCCAATGGAGCTTTCCGCCAGCAAGGTAGTCACTGTCAACATGGCTGGCGCAATCACCAAGTCATGCACGCCGATGCCACCAGTATACAAAGTAAACGCAATAACGGCCGCATCCGCCGTTGCCCGAGTCGCACGCAGACTGTTCAATGCCATCGGCTGTTCTTGCAGTTTATCGTATAAATGATGTGCGGTCTTTTCCACATCCTGCTGAAAAGACAGATGATAGTTATTTGCCGCTACGCTAAAATTTTGCTGAATAGCTTGCCGCTGACCTCGCAATAAACTGCTCAGCCCTTTCCACCAAAGCGCCTGTTTATGTTGCTCCGCTTTATCCAACAAGCTATCGACTGCCTGGATTAAAGCATGTTCAACAATTTGATTCAGCAAGACTATTTCATGACTACTATCGACAAGATGCCCTTGTTTTCTCCCCAACTTCATCAACTGTCTGACCGGCCAAGTAAGGGCTTTGCGCACGCCTGTCAGCACACCTGCCAAACCCGGTATTTCAAGCAAAATCATCAATTCTGCTAACGCGTGTTGAAAGGTTTCATAATGATGTGGATGATCCAAATACTCGCGTCGATAACTTGCCAACGCGTGTGCTATCACATCATTAATAATGGCTTGCCACTCCATGAATGCCTGATGTTCTTCAAGCACCGGTTCCAGCCAATGCGACCAGTATTTTTGCAATAAATCTCGCTCAAAACCTACATGTTGACGACTATCGACCTGTTGTTGCGTATCGATTAACAAATGTTGTTGTGTCGTTGGCCAATTCGGCAATCCTGCTGGCTTTTGGTAGTACAAAGCAACAACTTCAGGAAAAACATCAGCTCTAGCTTGCTGCCATTTTTCTTTTAATGAGTGCGTTAATACCGCCTCTGAACCCTCACTGAGTTTGTTCAAGCAGATAACCGTCGGTTGATGTAAATCAGCAAGAATCGACATCATGTCCCAAACCGATTGATCGGCATATTTTTCCTTGCTAACGACCAAAACAATAATGTCTGCCAAAGCGACCGCCCTAATAACGCCTTCACGGTAAACAGCCGAATCTATCGAATCAAAATCTGGCGTATCCCATATCACACATGGCGGCAAATAAGGCGAAGCGCCAGCTACTTCAGTCAGTGCATAGCAATCATATCGCTCTACGGTTAGCTGGGCGGTTGGCAAGCACTGAAAACGACCGAAGTAGCGTTGTAAATCGCTACATTCATGTTCGCTTACCCGATGACAAAAGCCCTGAGGATGAACCGTATAACCTGCCAAGGGACTGACCCCGGCGACGTTACTATTTAGCAAGACATTAACTAATGAACTTTTGCCGGCCTGCGTTGGGCCTACCACAGCAATCTGCAATGGCAATTTTGCTTTTAAATCAATTAATTGTCCTTTACGGATAAACGCTTCCGCTAATATAAGCTGATCTATCCGTTGCTGATATTGAAGGTGGGTAGACTCATTATGCCGCTGAGCCAAAACTACTTGATAACGCTGCTTTAATAATTGGATAAATTCCAGCATGGGTGATTAGCTCAGAGTTATAATAACTGACCATTTTACTTTGTTTGGTGAACTGGCATACTTAAGAGAATAACAATAAAAAACACAAAATAACATAACATAGACCTGCAATTGACATCGAGGTTATCTTCATGAAAAAACTATCTACTCTGCTAATTATTCTAAGCTGTACTGCGTTAATGGCTTGTAACAATGGACAAAAAATTAATGGCCATACCACCAAAACCGCTTATAAATCAGTAAAAATGTTGAAAAATCGCCTGCTTCCCGAAAACCGCATTGAGTTTGAAGTGGCCTTCTGGACGATCCGCGATGCCAACAAAGACGATAGTCAGTTCCTTGATTCAGTCGATGGCAAAAAGCCTGAAGAAATTATTGCCTTGGGCAAAGAAATTTATCAGCAGCGTAAAGATTCCGGTGTTAAAGAATATAGCCAGTATTCAAGCTGGGAAGAGATGATTACGAAATTTGGCAGGGAACGGATTGACCAAGATAATCGCAAAGGTTCCAAAAAAGAAGACGCTAGAGACAAAGCCAATGATGTCTTATACAAACTTTAATCAACGGCTCGGCAAGTTTTTTTGATCCTGATGTTGCTGATTAACCAAGATAGCAACAAACTGATTGGCTTCAGCAATAATTTGCTCCATCGCTAAAATCAATTGAGAAATGTCAACGCTGATCTCAATAAATTCATGCTGTAATGCGGCAACAGCTTGTGCATTAAGATTATGCTTGAGGAATAATACCTGATCTTTAAAGGCTGCAAGTACCGGTTGAATTTTGCTTGTTGCCTTGTACATGGCTTTAATCAGCCGGACATAATTTTGTCTGGCTGCCTTTAACTGCTGTTTACTACTATTACGCAGCGCCCGATTAGTGTATTCATTCAGCTCTTTTTCCCATTCTGCAAATAACGCCTCACTAACTTCTTCTATCGCCTTAATGCGGGTATTCACTGCATCCGATTTGGCGCAACAACTTTGATATTGCCGATTCAACTGACGATATCGATGCTCCAATGACGACTCATTCACCGCCAGCAAATGATTAAAACGCGTCAGCGTATCCTCAAATTCATCACGCGTTCCCTGCAAACTCAGACAGGCTTGCTCAACTTGATAAACCACAATCGCTCGTTTGGGATCTCCTATTGACTCCCGGGCACGGTAATAAACCGTCTTAAGTTTTTTGGCAAAAAACTGTTTGAAAAAAACAAAAGCATGATGTGATGGATTATAGTTATCGCTAGCCATTGAAGTGTAGTGCGTTAATAAGGGTTATTGGAAAAGTAACGTGAGCGACGCTATCGCAGAAAGCCTTATCGATAATATCGCGTTCAGCAAGCTCAACCAAACTGAGATTAGCATCAATATCCGCAGATTTTATCAGTAACAGTTCGCTTGCCGAAAGCGAGTCAGCCAACCATACCGCTAAACTGTCGGAAGTGACATCCCAAGAGGCCTGAATACCCGCCTGTTCAAGCTCAGCAACATCGGGCGACCAAATGACTATTTTTTTTAGCAAAAGCTGTTGACGAATCTGCGCCACCGAGCCAGCCATCACAAAATGCGGTTTAAGCCCATTAAACAGCAACGCCATTTGCTGCATCGCCAGCAGTGCCATCGCATGGGCTGTGCCATCATCAAATTGCCAGCGTTGCTGAGCTAATCTTACCTGATCCGCAAATGCCCCGCCGCCCGGCACAATGACCACTGCCCTGCCCTGATAGCGTTGCTCGATGCTGTCAAGACAATAACGCAAGTTATCAGAATGCGCTAGGCTGCCGCCGAGTTTGATGACGGTTATATCACCGTTTGTAGGCGCTAAGCAGTGAATAGCTGAGTTTTTCATGATGATGGTTGTTCCCGTTGTCCAATGTCAACAACAGGCTTAAATGGCAACCCGCTGGGCAATCTCAATCGCTTTGCGTAACAAATCATTGACTAACATTTGCAGTTTTTCAGGGCTGCATTTTTGGCTTAAATACCTTGCCACGTCTTGATCAAGATAAATCGGTGTTTGAATGTCTTCGATAGGCGTATAAAACTTGCCCTGTTCGGCGTTGGAAAAATCGTAGCCGTCTTTCATTTTGTCACTGCTCCCATCAAAACAATTC
>CANNKH010000006.1 GCA_947504985.1 Methylococcaceae bacterium
GCCGAAACAGAGGCACCTGGAGAAAATAAACCAATTTGTACCTTAGAAAAATCGAAAGTAGCCAAGTCATGCACAGCTACCGATCCACCTTTAAATGGAATCCTTTTGCCAACCGAATGGCTACTCGCCAAGGCGTATATTTCTCCGATTGGAAAATTACGCTCTTCCAGAATGGATAACATGGCTTCGCCAACCGCGCCAGTAGCGCCTACCACAGCAACATTATAAAGCTTAGTCATTACGCACCCTCTGTTAAAGCAGAAACCACAGCATCACCCATTTGTGCAGTGCTAACTTTCTGCATACCATCTGAATAAATATCAGCAGTACGATTATTGGCATTTAGTGCCGTATTGACCGCTTTTTCAATGCGTTCAGCCGCATCAGACCTATTTAAGGTATAACGCAACATCATCGCCGTTGATAAAATAGTAGCCAACGGATTGGCAATACCTTTTCCTGCAATATCGGGCGCCGAACCATGAATAGGCTCATACATGCCTTTATTGTTGGCATCCAGCGAAGCAGACGGCAACATGCCAATAGAGCCGGTCAACATCGCTGCCGTATCAGAAAGAATATCACCAAACATGTTAGTCGTGACGATCACATCAAACTGTTTAGGCGCCCGAACCAACTGCATAGCGGCATTATCGACATACATGTGGGTGAGTTCGACGTCAGGGTACTGTTTGCCAGTTTCAATCACGACTTGTCGCCAAAGCTCAGTACATTCCAGTACATTAGCCTTATCAACCGAGCACAGACGGTGATTTCTTTTTTGTGCTATCTGAAATGCGCAATGCGCAATGCGGCGTATTTCAGATTCGCTGTAGACCAAGGTGTTATAGCCTTGTTTTTCGCCATTTTCTAAGACCCTAATGCCTCGTGGCTGTCCAAAATAAATGCCGCCCGTCAGTTCGCGCACAATCATGATGTCCAAACCCGAGACAATTTCAGGCTTTAACGATGACGCATCAGCCAATTGCGGATATAAGATTGCCGGACGTAAATTAGCAAATAACTGCAACTCTGAACGCAAGCCTAATAATCCTTTTTCAGGGCGCACTGAAATATCTAGTGATTCCCATTTATAGCCACCTACCGCGCCCAATAAAATGGCATCGGCCGCTTTTGCCAATGCCAACGTTTGCGATGGGAAAGGTGTGCCATATTCGTCATAAGCCCCACCGCCAATTAAACCCTGTTCAAATTCCAGATCCAAAGTCATATCAGCATTTAAAAATATCAGCACTTTAATCGCTTCTGCAACGATTTCAGTACCTATACCATCGCCTGGTAAAACTGCAATTTTCTTTGTCATTAATGATAAAACCTTTTAATTAGAATTTACACAAACAGCCAAGGTGCTCTTTTAGCACGTTCAACTTCGTATGCGCGTATTTGGTCAGCATGCTGCAATGATAAACCAATGTCATCTAATCCATTTAACAGACGATATTTACGATTTTCATCAACATCAAAACCAATTTCCCTGCCATTGGCAGCAATGATTTTTTGGGCGTCCAAATCGACTGTCAAGGTATAACCTTCTGATAATTCGTTAAACAAGCCATCAACACAGTCTGCGGCCAGTGCGATGGGCAACAATCCGTTTTTAAAACAATTATTATAAAAAATATCAGCAAAACTAGGGGCGATTATCACTCTAAAGCCAAAATCTTCCAATGCCCAAGGGGCATGTTCACGAGAAGAGCCACAGCCAAAGTTTTCTCGCGTTAGCAAAATTTCCGCACCCTTATATTGCGACTTGTTAAGCACGAAATCTTTGTTAATCAAACGATGCGTACAATCCATATCTGGCTCACCGCGATCTAAGTAACGCCATTCATCGAATAAATAGGGACCAAAACCTGCGCGTTTAATCGATTTAAGAAACTGTTTGGGAATAATAGCATCGGTATCAACATTCGCCCGATTCAACGGAGCCACTAAACCGGTTAATAGTGTGAAAGCTTGCATAAATAATTATCTACTATTTTTTATTACTGAACGAATGACTTAGGTACATAGTGAATTTGACCTTTACGATTTTTGAATAACCTCGCCTACTTTTTCTATGTCCTTGCCCACACCACGAATAGTGTTGCATCCTACAAGCAAAATAGCGGCGAATATTAAAAGAATTAGTTTATTCATAATGAAGACTATTGGGTCAACTTAATTGTTGCACATCAACAAAATGTCCCGCTATTGCAGCCGCTGCAGCCATCGCCGGACTAACCAAGTGAGTGCGCCCCCCGTAACCTTGTCTCCCTTCGAAATTCCTGTTCGATGTGGAGGCGCAACGCTCACCTTCTTCCAAGCGATCTGCATTCATTGCTAGGCACATCGAGCAACCTGGCTCACGCCATTCAAAACCTGCATCAATAAAAATCTGATCAAGCCCTTCCGATTCAGCCTGTTTCTTCACTAAACCGGAACCAGGCACAACCAGCGCTAATTTAATGTTATTGGCAATTTTTCTACCTTTTGCCACCTGTGCCGCCGCTCTTAAATCTTCAATCCTAGAATTGGTACACGAACCAATAAAAACCTTATCGACCGCAATATCGGTAATCGCTTGACCAGCTTTCAGCCCCATATATTCCAGCGCACGTAGCATACTTTGCCGTTTTACGGCGTCATATTCAGCAGTAGGATCGGGAACAACATCATCGACAGCAACAACTAATTCGGGCGATGTGCCCCAAGTCACTTGCGGCTTAATGGTCGTCGCGTCTATCTCTATCACTTTATCAAAAACAGCATCCTCATCAGAATGCAGCCGTTGCCACAAGCGCTCAGCCATAAACCAATCACTGTCTTTGGGCGAGTAAGGTCGGTTTCGGTAATAATCAATAGTGATATCATCAACAGCAATAAGACCTGCGCGAGCACCCGCCTCTATCGCCATATTACAGACCGTCATGCGACCCTCCATAGACAAGGCTCGAATCGCTACACCAGCAAATTCAATAGTATAGCCGTTACCGCCCGCTGTACCTATTTTACCGATAATCGCCAAAACAATATCTTTAGCCGTAATGCCTGCACGTGTTTGTCCATTAAGATGAATCAACAAATTTTTCGCTTTTTTCTGAACCAAGCACTGCGTAGCCAACACATGTTCTACTTCCGATGTGCCTATACCGAACGCCAACGCACCGGATGCGCCATGTGTAGATGTATGCGAGTCACCACAAACAACCGTCATACCGGGTAAAGTAGCGCCCTGTTCAGGGCCGATGACATGAACAATACCTTGCCGAGCATCAGTCATCGTAAATTCCGTAATACCGAACTCAGTACAATTTTTATCTAGCGTATCGACTTGTAAGCGGGCAACGGGATCAGTAATACCTTTGTCGCGACCCGTGGTAGGGACGTTATGATCAGCTACGGCCAGATTTCGTGATGCTCGCCAAGGCTGACGCCCGGCCAGCCGGAGACCTTCAAAAGCTTGTGGGGATGTCACCTCGTGAACAAGATGGCGATCGATGTAGATAAGTGAAGAGCCGTCATCTTCTGTATAAACGACGTGATCTTCCCATAGTTTGTCATAAAGGGTTTTACCTGACATAGCACTCTAATGATTAATCTAAAATAGCAAACACTTTTTGGGTGATGTCAGTAACATTACCAACACCAGTAATAGAAGCAAATTTAACTGCACCGCCTACAGCAGAATAATAACCAACCAACGGCTTGGTTTGCTCATGATAAACCCGGAGTCTCTTACGCACCGTTTCTTCCTTATCATCATCACGCTGAATCAATGCTTCGCCCGTCAAATCATCAACATTATCGACTTTAGGCGGATTAAATTGGATGTGATAAGTGCGTCCCGATTGCAGATGCACCCGTCTACCTGCTATGCGCTTCACAATCTCTTCGTCAGCGACTGCGATCTCAATCACGGTATCAATAATAACACCCATGGCATCAAGCCCTTCTGCCTGAGCAATAGTACGAGGAAAACCGTCAAGTAAAAAGCCATTAACACAATCAGCCTGTGTAATGCGTTCTTTAATCAACCCCAAAATAATGCTGTCAGAAACCAGTCCGCCAGTATCCATCACTTTTTTTGCCTCAATACCAAGAGGCGTTCCCTCTCGTACTGCTGCTCTGAGCATATCACCTGTTGAAATTTGCGGAATACCGTATTTTTCGGTAATAAATTGGGCTTGAGTTCCTTTGCCGGAACCAGGACTCCCTAACAGGATGATGTGCATAAAATAACTCCGTTGTATTTTGTGATAGCTTGCTTAAATATAATCATTAAATGATCAAAGAATTTTCATGGGCAAATATATAACTGAACATTTTATAATATTTCTTCATTAATCTCTTTCAAAAAGATGATTATTTCCACTAAGCAACTAGGTTGAAACAGCCTTTCTCCATTAAATAAATAGCGCACGATAAGCCTTAGCGGACTGTTCCGGCGTACTATCGAATAACCCACCAATAACCGCGAGCATATCGGCTCCAGCGGTCAATAATTGCGCACCGTTCTCTGGCAAAATACCACCAATAGCAACGACAGGGATCGTCAATGAAAACTTGGCTTTTTGTAGCGTTTCAATATCTGCCGGTGCCGCCAATGGCTTGGATAAAGAAGGAAAAAATCGCCCAAATGCCACATAACTAGCGCCTTGCTTTTGCGCATCCAGCGCTAACTCTATAAAGTTATAACAGGAAATGCCAATAATGGCATCAGCACCTAAAATCGCTCTGGCCTCTTTAATGTTGCCATCCTGTTTACCGAGATGAACACCATCGGCTCCGATTTGTTCAGCAAGCGTTATATCATCATTAATAATCAGAGGAACATGGTACTGATGGCAAATTTCTAGTAATGCTTTTGCAAGTGCCTGTCCGTCAACAGGATTTTTATCCCGATATTGCAACATAGCCACCCCGCCTCGAAGTACTGCAGTAACTTCACTAAGTATCTTATCTACGGATTTATTATCCGTTTGAGTAATCGCATAAAGCCCGCTGTTAGGACATTTCATACCTCATCCTCCATCCAGAAAAATCGGTTTGGATTATACTGACCTTTCCCTATCCTATAAGCACTATTCAGTGAATTCCAAGTGTATTCTTGAGCTTCCATAACGGCTTGTACCGGCTCTAATCCATGTGCCATCAATGCGGCAATACTCGTAGCCAAAGTACAACCGGAACCATGATAACTTTCCGGTAATCTATCCCAAGTGTACGTTTCCCAGCAACGTCCATCATGAAACAGTTGATTATTAACTACCGGAGTTGTTTCATGAGTGCCTGTAATCAGTACATAATCACAGCCTTTTTCCAGCAAATCCAAACCACTTTGGTCAAGCGCCTCAAATCCACTAAGCTTACGCGCTTCTTCACTATTTGGTGTCAATACTGTTGTACATGGCAAAAGTAAATCGATAATCGTCGTAATAAGCCGTTCACTAGCCATATCTGCCCCCCCACCTGCCGTAAGAACAGTATCCAGAATCACCGGAATATGGGGATACTGTTTTAAAATAGCATAAATAGCGATTGCTGTTTCATGATGCCCGATTAAGCCTATTTTAAAAGCATTAACATGCAAATCATTTAATAGGGTATTCGCTTGGCTGATAATATTTTCTGGGCTTTGGGGAATAAGTTTTTTTACATTACGCGTGTCTTGCTCAGTTAATACCGTGATGATACTGGCTGAATGGCACTGATGACTTACCAGCGTTTCAATATCGGCTTGAATGCCAGCACCACCCGAGGGATCATGGCCTGAAAACGAGAGAACAACAGGGCGACGTTGCTTCATTGGAATATCTTTATGGTCATAAGGTGTTAATGTATGCTAATAATTGTAATGTGTCACTGACTTGATTGTCATACTTTTCCTGCATTAACAATGGCAACTTTTGCTTAAACAATAACATCAAGGTAACTTGTGAATAAACGTACATTTACAAATCGTATTGTGGTTCTCGATACCGAAACCACGGGGTTGAATCCTCAGGATGGCCATAGAATTATTGAAATTGGCTGTGTAGAACTGCTTAATCGTCGCCTGACCGGAAACCGATTTCATGTTTATATTAATCCTGAACGAATTATTGATGAGGGCGCTATTGCGGTACATGGCATTACCAATGAATTCTTAGAAGATAAATCGCGCTTTAAGGATGTTTTTGCTGATTTTATTAGGTTTATCGAAGGTGCTGAATTAGCAATTCATAATGCCCCATTCGACGTTGGCTTTATCAATCATGAGTTTTTACGGCTGGAAAATCTTAGCAAAACTATCACTGACTATTGCTCTGTATTTGATACGCTAACTTACGCCAGAAAAAAACATCCAGGACAACGTAATAGTCTGGATGCACTATGCAAACGCTATGGGATCGATAATAGTCATCGTGATTTGCATGGTGCATTACTGGATGCAGAAATACTTGCTGAGGTATTTTTATTGATGACCGGTGGACAGTCTTCATTGCTGGACGAAAGTTCATCGGTTAAGGAAAAGATAAGCATCAATCGAGATACCAGGCAACTATCAAAAGATCGCACCGCATTAACAGTCATTCCCTGCAATGAAGAAGAACTTAAACTGCATCAGCAATGTTTAAAAATTATAGAAAAGTCAGCAGGTACTTGCCTTTGGCATTCAAACCAAACACCAACCTAAAAACGCCACGAAGAGCGTAAAAAGCGTTTCGTGGCTCAACACCTATTATGATTAGTCCCGATATAAAATCATTCTTCCGTTTTAGGCTTTGCCCGTCTGGAGGTAGTCCCTATTCTCTTCTTACTTTTATCGTCTTTTTTAGCACCAACATCTATTCTTCTAACACCAGATTCAATTTTTGAAATATTCAAAGGCTGACCGGCAACCCTGACTTTTCTCAGATCCTGAATTAACTCTTTTGGCATGCCAGCGGGTAACTCTACGGTACTGTAGTCATCTTCGATTTTAATGCGTGCAATATGCTTACCATCAATACCTGCTTCATTAGCAATGGCACCGACAATGTTGCCTGGCTTAACACCGTGAGCATGACCTACTTCGATACGAAACAATTCCATTTCAATACCTGCGCCACCAAATTCACGTCTTGAACCACGTTCACTTCTAGGTCTATCTTCGCCCCTAGATGGACTGTCTTCCCGCGCGTCTCTGGATTTTTTAGGTGGATTTTGCATTAAGAGCGGCGTATCACCCTGTACCAATTTTGCCAAAGCGGCAGCAATTTCCATTGCAGAAACATTATGTTCACGCTCATATTGCTCTATCAGTTGACTAAAAAAACTCAGCTCTTCTGCTGCTAAGGTATCGGTAATGTTCTGCTTGAATCTCGCAATACGCTTATTATTTATCACTTCAGTCGAAGGCAATCCCATTTCTTCAACTTTTTGCTTGGTTGCTTTTTCAATATTCATAAGCAACTTTCTTTCTCTGGGTGCAATAAATAGTATTGCATCACCCGTTCGACCCGCACGCCCTGTTCTACCAATACGATGAACATAAGACTCTGTATCGTAAGGAATGTCATAATTGACAACATGAGTAATACGATCGACATCCAATCCACGAGCTGCAACATCGGTTGCTATCAAAATATCCAATTTGCCATTTTTAAGATGATTTATCGAACGCTCCCTAAGTGCTTGCGACATATCACCATTAATAGCTGCCGCCGAATAACCGCGTGCCTCCAGTTTTTCAGCTAATTCAACAGTGGCTGTTTTCGTTCTAACAAAAATAATCATGCCATCAAAGGTCTCAACTTCCAGGATACGCGTCAACGCATCCAGTTTATGAATACCACTAACTACCCAAAACCGTTGACGTATATTCTCTGCTGAAGCAGTAGTAACTTTAATGGTAATTTGTTGAGGATCATCCAGATATTCTTGAGCAATTTTACGAATCGCCGTCGGCATGGTTGCTGAAAACAATGCAATCTGCCGTTCATCTGGAGTCTGCTCGAGTATCCACTCAACATCATCGATAAAGCCCATGCGCAGCATTTCATCGGCTTCATCAAGCACTAACGTACTCAATCCTTCCAAATTTAAAGTACCTTTGCGCATATGATCCATCACTCGCCCTGGGGTGCCAACCACAACATGAGCGCCACGTTTCAACTGACGAAGCTGGGTACTATAATCTTGTCCACCATAAATAGGCAGAACATGGAAACCTTTTAAATGCGCAGCATAGCGTTGAAATGCTTCGGCCACCTGAATGGCAAGTTCGCGTGTAGGCGCCAATACCAAAACTTGAGGATCTTTTTGTTTAAGATCAATGCGCGACAAAATCGGCAGAGCAAAAGCCGCCGTTTTACCAGTTCCTGTTTGCGCTTGCCCCAATACATCTTTTCCTTGCAGCATATAGGGAATAACTTGTGCCTGAATCGGCGAAGGTGTTTCATAACCGACATCTTCCAATGCTGTTAGCACCGGTTCAATCAGTGCTAAATCACGAAAAGAGGGTAATGTAGAAACATCATTGAGCATGGATTTACCTTGTTGGATGAGAATGCGCGAATGCGCGGGGAAATGTTTGTTTAATATAGAATTATATCCCATTCTATTAAAAATAGCAGCAAATGATAGAAAGTTAACATGACTGACTGCTAAGCTTGAAGAGTCCTAAACCAAATTATAGCCCGTGGTATTTTCAGCAACCCAGCGTTCATATTCAGATACTAAGCGCTCTTTTTTCCAAAACGGGGCTCTGCTTTTCAAGGCCTCCATAATATAGCGGCAGGCATCAAAGGCATCGCCACGATGGGCTGACCAGACCGCTACTAGCACGATGGCATCTTTCGGAACAATATCACCAACTCGATGCACCACTAGACTATCAAGGATAGACCATTGCTGATGCGCTTCTACAACAATGACCTCAAGTTGTTTCTCGCCCATGCCTGGGTAATGTTCTAAAGTCATGCTTTTCACTGAATCGCCAAGATTAAAATCGCGCATGGTACCAATAAAAATACAAGCCGCTCCTATTTTTCCAGCTAAACTGTCTATTGAGTTTTGATATTTTTGAATTTCCTGCCAAGGATTAAAATCACCCTGTACGATAAAAACCGCCATTTCAACCTCCTGTGACGGGGGGGAAAAATGCAACTTCATCACCATCGTTAACACGGCTATCCAGGTCAACATATTCCATATTCACTGCAGCCAGTATATTGTCAGGTAAGGATTGTTGAGGATTAGCCCCCCCCCACAAATCACGAACAGTTAACACTTCTACAAACGCTAGATTATCTTCAGAACGTCCAAGTTTTTCTTTCAAGCTGGCAAAATAACGCACTTTAATAGACATATTCACTCACGCTGTTATAAAAAATAGAGATAATACAAATTTGTTTTTACACTTTCAGAATTAATTTTACAAATATCATGGCAATGACCCTGTTAACTCATTTCAATCAATCTGGCGAAGCCCATATGGTCGATGTTGGCGAAAAACCGATAAGCCAACGCATCGCCATCACTGAGGGCTATATCACAATGCGTCCGGAAACACTCAAACTCATCATCGATGGTGGGCATAAAAAAGGTGACGTCCTGGCAATAGCTCGAATAGCAGGCATTATGGCCAGTAAAAAAACAGCCGATTTAATCCCATTATGTCACCCGCTCCCTATCACACATGTTGAAATAAACCTCAATCCAGACCTTGATAGAAACGGTATACACTGTCAAACCACAGTAAAAACCAACGGACAAACTGGAGTAGAAATGGAGGCATTAATGGCAACAACCTGCACCCTACTCACCATCTATGACATGTGTAAGGCCGTAGATCGAGGAATGACTATCCAATCTGTCCGATTATTGGAAAAAAATGGGGGCAAATCGGGGCATTGGCAACAAACGGAATGATACAAGTTTTCTTTGGGGTCAACTCAATATTACCCTAGATTTGTTACACTATTTTCAACCTTGAGCGACTTATCAAATTAACAGCAGAGACCATTATGCCGATTACCTTAAAAGACCTTGCCGATAGATGTAATGCTAAAATTGAAGGCGGAGATCCATCAACAATCATTTCGTCAGCAGCGGATATCACCACTGCAAAAAACACGCAGGTCACACAACTAACAAACAAGAAATATGCTCAATATATCAAAAACTCAACAGCCAGTGCCTGCTTTATTGCCGAAGACTTTGTGGTCGATTCCACCCCTAAAAGCATGGCCTTACTTATCAGCGCCGATCCTGAAATAAGCTTTATCAAAGCCGTTGAATTATTGCATCCAGAACGAAACTATCAACGTAGCATCGCCTCACAAGCCGTACTGGAGGCTAATGTAACGCTAGGCAATAACTTGTATATCGGCCCTTATGCCATCATCGGAGAAAATGCCCGTATAGGCGATAACAGTGAAATATTATCAGGCGCCTATATCGGTAAAAATACTAAAGTGGGTAAAAACTGCAGAATTTACCCTTATGCTGTTATCTACGACAATGTAAGCATCGGCGATAATGTCATTATCCATTCTGGCGCCATTATCGGTGCTGACGGCTTTGGCTATAAATTCAGAGACCATCGGCATATCAAGGTTCCTCAGGTCGGTAATGTCATCATTGAAGATAATGTCGAAATCGGTGCCAATTCTTGTATAGATAGAGGCGCATTAGGCGACACGGTGATCGGCACGGGCAGTAAAATAGATAATCTCGTGCAAATCGGCCACAATAATAAAATTGGTAATCACGTTATTATGTGCGGTCAAGTTGGTGTCTCCGGCTCATGCCATATTGAAGACTATGCCGTACTGGCAGGTAGTGCCGGTATTGCCGATCACGTTACCATTGGACAGGGTGCTGTCGTTATGGCGCGCTCCGGCGTAGCTGGCAATATTAGTGCTGGCACCCATGTTTTTGGGAGTCCAGCCAAAGACAAACGTACCGCTTATAAAGAACAAGTCGCTATCAGTAAATTGCCGGAACTATTAAAAAAAGTAAAACAACTGGAAGAAAAAATTAATGCGCTTGAAAAAAGAGAGGACTGAGAGAATGTCGAAAGCCTGTCAACACTACAAACCTTATGCTCTTATGTAATTAAGTTGTCATGATTCTCCCCTAAAATCGTGAAGGTGTTAAGCCGATTTCCGGCTTTCGAAAAGTTTACCGGTTATTTATGCTTGAGAGTCAAAAAAGCCATAACATCACACCATCAGCTGAGTTCACCGTACCTTGTGTGCGCGATTTAACTCTGGCAGTAAAACCCATAACGCTGAACACTCCTATTTTAGATGTACTTAGTCTGTTTCAAAACAATGCTGATTTATCTGCTTTACCAGTCATGGATGAAAATAATAAGTACTTCGGCATTATTTCGCGACGTAATTATCTCAACTTAATGACTCGTGCCTTTGCACGCGAACTTTATGCACGTAAAAAACTGGATATATTACTGGTTGGTAATGCTGATATTTTCGTAGCTCCCCTCATTGCTAATGCCGAAGATCGCATTGACCAAGTCATTGTTGATTTTTTAAGCCGCGATCCCGGTATCAAATACGAAGCGCTACCTGTCATTGGCAAAGATGGCATTATTGGCGTAGTCAAAATTGCCGACATGATGTTAAAAATGTCACAATCACAAGGTCATCTTATCGAAACCATGCAACAATTGAGCGCTCGATTAAATGATGAAGTCGCCAACGCTTCTGCGCTGCAAAAAAACTTACTTCGCCCGCCACTTATCGAATTACCCGGCGTGCGCGGTTTGTCTACCATGATTACCTCAAGCGAAGTAGGCGGAGATTTTTATGATTATTATATGGTAGACGGACGCTGGGTTGTTATTTTGATCGGTGATGTGAGTGGTCATGGCATCGCGGCCGGCACTATTGTCTGCGCCGCCAAAGCTGGCGTTAATTTTCTGGAAACTGAGAAAGAAAAAGAACCTCACAAAATACTTTCCCGCCTAAGTAATATCATTTTTAACACCGCTCACCAATCGTTATTAATGACCATGTTTGCGGTATGCCTAGACACACGTACAGGAGAATTGCGCTACGCTAACGCGGGTCATCAATTTGCCTATGTCTACCGTTCGATGCTTAGCCAATTGGACAGCCTAGAACTAGGCGGTTTACCGTTAGGTAAAAACGAAAATACCGATTATGAACAGGAAATAACAGAGATTGATCTAGGCGACCGACTGTTTCTTTACACTGATAGCATTGTTGAAGAAGAAAATGCTGAAGGAGAGTGCTTTGGCTATGAGCGCCTAGAGGAAGTACTGGTTAATCATGGTGAAAGTGACATCGAAACACTGAACGGCAGTCTGCTTGATGCACTAACGCTTTATCTGGGACGATCGGTCTTTTTTGATGATGTCACCATATTTTGTGTGGAACACTTCGAAAAAACAGCTGAATTTGGCAACCCTCACATTACAACCGAATCAACGCCTGGGGTTATTGAACAAGTACATTTCACAGATACTTTTTACCGAGCTAATTTTAATAAAACCATTTCTCCGAGCATTCAACGCCAAGCGGTAATATTACTGGCGGAGCAAAACTTTTCCGATCTGATTCCTAGCTTATCCGCACAAGGGGTAAGGCGAATATTGTTACAGGATCATCCTATTAATCAGCAATTGGGCTGGGGAACATTACTTAATCAACATCAAAATAGTAGCACCGACGATTTGGTCTCACTGCTACGTTCTCCAGACCAGCGCCGGGAATTTTATTTTACCCATACCGAAGACAAAACTTTCATCATCAATGAAATTGACGCTTGGTTACAAGAACAATCGATACCTAATCCTGACCGCTTGGATGCGGCCATCTTTCTATTGGACGAGTTGATTGAAAATGGACTTTGCGCCGCACCTCGCGATGGTAAAGGACGCCCCCTCTATCCCAAAGGGACATCACGAGAACTGGGAACCGATGAAATATTGCGACTGGATGTCTCTATCCAAAATGGCCTATTAGGCATTTCATTAACCGATAACTGGGGAACATTGACACCCAACGTATTCCTAAACCGTTTATCTCGGAATATTCAAGGTATAGGACTCGATGCGGGTGTCGGTGGTGGCGGACTTTATCTAATTTGGCGCATGTCCGATTATTTACAGTTGCGGGTTTTTCCTAATCAGCAAACTCAAGTCTGTGCATTCATGGATTTTAAAACCCATTTTGATCCAGAAGCAGATAAGGGCTTTCAATTCTTATATCACAGCGAATTATACGAGGCGATTAACGATGACTAATGCTAAGTTACAAATTCAGCAACAACCAAGTACAGAAAATCTATCACAACAATTCGCGCTGATTGGAACAATAGACGTAGACGCTTCCGGTGTTTTGGAAACACTTTATGTTTTACCCTCAAGAGCGACCGCAGAATTAAATTTTGCCCAAGTCGAGTGGGTCAACTCAATGGGTCTAGCACAACTACTTAAGCTTTTTGAGCATTGGCAAAAACAAGACATTAATATCCGTGTCACTCGTGCCAACCAAACAGTATGCTTACTATTTAACCAAACAGGTTTAGCCCATTTACTGGCTGATGGACACCTTGGCACACATGGAGCTTCAAAAACTGAAAGCGCCGATACACAACAATCGGTAATACCTACACCTATATTGCAAATTCAGCCACTACCGTCTACCCATTTGCTTCAGCAGCAATTTGTTCTTATTGGCAATATTGACGTAAGTGCTGTACAGCTATTAGAACCACTTTATGTCCTTCCAGAAAACTGTACTGTCGAATTAAATTTTGCCCAAATAGACCGTGTCAATTCAATGGGATTAGCGCAATTACTAAAGCTATTTGAATACTGGCAAAAACAATATATTACTATCCGGGTAACTAACGTCAACCGCATGATTACCGTGCTGTTTAAAATGACAGGTTTAACCCGTTTTTTATCAGAATCACAAGCGCCCGCACCTGAAACTAAAAATATTTCTATTGAATCTTCAACGCAACCAGAAGCGATTCATCAAGTACCTACTGATTTGCTCGCAGTAACTACATTACAAATTCAACCCCAACCTTCTGCTACAGCACTGGTACAAAAATTTAACATGATCGGCATTATTGATGTTGATGCTGTGCAACAGTTAGAAACGCTTTATAAACTTCCACAATATTGCGCAGTGGAATTAAATTTTTCCCAAGTGCAACGCGTTAACTCAATGGGGCTTGCGCAGTTACTTAAACTATTCGAGCATTGGCAACAACAGCAAATCAATATTCATATTACAAACGTCAATCGCATGATTGGTGTATTGTTTAAAATGACAGGACTTACTCGCTTTCTGTCCGATACGCCAATCCCAGCTATTCGGTCTCAAGTCCCCACACAAGCATTAACACCGGCACCTGTGCCGATAACTCAACAAATACAGATGATTAGCCGTCCTGACCTGCTAAACCATCATCCGGTTACTAGCACCGATAAACTTAATCTTTGGGTAAGCGCACAAAGCAGTCAGCAAATGAATGGCTGGTACTTTTTCAATACCTATTTGCAAAGACATTTAGGACGTGAAGTGCATTTGGAGCTGGCTCATGGTGCAATGGGCGAACACCTTAAAAAAATTGAGCATATGGACATTGTGTTCACAAAACCTTTTGAAGCTACCCGTTTATTTCTTGAACATAATTTTAAGCCGTTATTGCGTCCTATAGATCAAACAGACGAAGTTACTCTCCTTGTGCGAGCCAATGACGCACGCCAAAATCTGACTGAATTTCAAGGTGGAAAAATAGTAACCGCCGCATCGGACAATTTTGTTTACTTGTTAGGTCGCTTTCTATTAGAAGAAAATGAGTCAGCAATGGCTGGCATGGAATATCTGTTTTCTGGTCATGATATTAAAGCCTTGCAAATGCTACTTAAGGGATCGGCCGATATCCTCTTTATGCTAAGCGACACCTATCGGGGTCTATCTGGCTTAACACGAAAAAATTTACGCGAAATTGACCAAAGTGAAACCGCTTTTGCTTTTCACTTGTTTAGCATTGCACCGCAACATGCCGCATTAGGTTCAGCATTGTCCAATGTTTTGCTGGACATGAGTCTCGACAGCCAAGGCAGACAAGTTCTTGCAGATTTGGGCATACCTGGCTGGGTTAAACCAACACAGGATGAATGCGATATGCTAGCGATGCTGTTTAATCGCTATACTGTAAGTAGCGTACCTCACTAATTGCTATCTAAGTTCAGTAACGCAAATTTATCTGCACCTGCACCTCGCTGCTTTTTCAAAAGCGGCGAGATGTACTTTTAAATAACAGGTGCGCAACCAAAATCAGCAAATAAACGCCAAATTTAGTCCTTTACCCATCCCTCCCGCAAAGTTACCGTTCGGTTAAATACTAATTTGCCATCGCTACTATCTACCGCATCCAAACAGAAATAACCGGTACGTTCGAATTGATAGCGATTTTCCACGTTAGCCTTCGCCAAACTAGCTTCCACACGACAATCGGTAAGCACTTCCAGAGAATCTGGATTTAATGCATCCAAAAAGTTTTCTTCATTATCCGGCTGTGGCACGTTAAACAAACGATGATATAAACGCACTTCAGCAGGATACGACTGTTGTTCAGAAACCCAATGGATAACCCCTTTCACCTTGCGACCTTCAGGATTTTTACCCAGCGTCTCAGGATCATAGCTACATTGCAGTTCGATAATATTGCCGTCAGCATCTTTGATAACTTCATCGCATCTAATGACGTAAGATCCGCGTAAACGTACTTCACCACCAACAATCAAACGCTTATATTTAGGTGGCGGTATTTGTGCAAAATCATCCTGTTCAATCAAGATAACTTTTGAAAACGGCACTTGGCGCTTACCCAGTTCGTGACGTTGCGGATGATTGCTGATTTCCAGCGACTCAACTTGTCCTTCTGGATAATTGCTAATGACAACACGTAAAGGTTGTAAAACAGCCATTGCACGCCAGGCATTTTCGTTTAAATCTTCACGGATGCAGTATTCCAACACTCCCATTTCTATCCACGAGTTCTGCTTGGTCAGGCCGATACGCTCACAAAAATCGCGTAACGCTTTCGGCGTAAAACCGGCACGACGTAAACCGGCAATCGTTGGCATACGCGGATCGTCCCAGCCGTTAACATACTTTTCAGTGACAAGCTGATTAAGCTTACGTTTGCTAACAATGGTATATTCCAATTGTAATCTAGCAAATTCAATTTGTTGGGGATGGCAAGGCGTATGTAATTGATCTAGCACCCAATCATACAAAGGGCGATGATCTTCAAATTCCAGTGTACACAACGAATGGGTAATACCTTCAATCGCATCAGAAATGCAATGCGTGTAATCGTACATCGGATAAATGCACCAGTCATTCCCGGTGCGTTGATGATGCACACGGCGAATCCTGTAGATTGCTGGATCACGCATATTGATATTGGGCGATGCCATATCAATCTTGGCACGCAGTACATATTGACCATCAGCAAACTCCCCTGCCCGCATACGCTTAAACAAATCCAGATTTTCGACTACAGAGCGGTTACGATCTGGGCTTGCTTTACCAGGCTCGGTCAATGTGCCCCGATAAGCTCTAATTTGTTCAGCAGATAAGCTGTCAACATAAGCTTGTCCTTGTTCGATCAGTTGTAAAGCATAGCGGTACAACGGCTCAAAATAATCGGAAGCATGACATAATTCATTCCACTTAAAACCTAGCCATTGCACGTCCCGCTTAATGGACTCCATATATTCAATGCTTTCTTTTTCTGGATTCGTATCATCAAAGCGCAGATGACATGCCCCGTTATTTTCTATAGCAATGCCAAAATTCAAACAAATGGATTTGGCATGACCAATATGTAGATAGCCATTCGGCTCAGGTGGAAAACGGGTAACGACTTTGCCGTTGTTTTTGTTGTTGCTAAGATCATCAGCAATAATCTGACGAATAAAATTTGACGGGAGTTGATTATCGTTAGTAGACATGGGTATTTATTCAGTGCGTTATTGAAAGACTTTCAACAACAAAGGATTAAGGATGAATGTTAAGATGATTTTACTCGGGAACGGTGGTTATTAAACCGCGCCATATATCCATACTACTGTAATTGAAAACCTCAGTAAAGCCCCGCGCTTTTCAATATCAGCATCTAAAAATTCAGTATTAAAAACAATTGAACATGCTTAATTCAACACACTCCGTACCACAGCGCGCTATCCTGACAGTTACCCAACTCAACCGCGCAACCAGCCAATTACTCAGTAACCATTTTCTGACAGTGCTGGTTGAAGGTGAACTATCTAATTTGAGCACGCCCTCTTCGGGGCATCTGTATTTCTCGCTGAAAGATGCTAACGCCCAAGTACGGTGTGCCATGTTTAAAAATCAACAGCGCAGACAGAGCTTTAAACCTGAAAATGGCAAACAGGTCATTGTTAAGGCACAAGTCAGCCTGTACGAGCCTCGTGGCGATTATCAACTCATTGTGGAATCCTTGGAAGAGGCGGGTGACGGCGCGTTACGTCGTGCTTTTGAGGCGTTAAAACGTCAGTTGTCCGATGAAGGCCTGTTCGATGCCATCCATAAACAATCTTTACCCCCCCTGCCCCAAACCATCGGCATTATCACCTCACCCAGCGGTGCGGCGGTCCGAGACATATTAACGGTATTAAAAAGACGTTTTGCTGCCATACCGGTGCTTATTTATCCGGTTGCGGTACAAGGTGAAAACGCCAAACTTGAAATTGCCGACGCGATTAATCGAGCAAATGCAAATCCACTTTGCGATGTCATTATTCTAGGTAGGGGCGGCGGCTCGCTAGAAGATCTCTGGGCATTTAATGAAGAAATCGTTGCTCGGGCTATTTTTGCCAGCGTAATCCCGATTATCTCCGCAGTAGGTCACGAAACTGATTTTACCATTGCTGATTTTGTCGCCGACCTTCGCGCACCCACGCCTTCAGCCGCTGCAGAACAGGCTACTCCAGACAGCTTGGCATTACTGGAGCGATTTATTTATCTGGAAAATCGCCTGCAAAACTATTTACAACGCCGACTGCGTGAACAACAACAAACTTTAGACTGGCTAAGCAAACGCCTGCAACAACAGCATCCCGGTAAAAAACTAGCCAAAAATGCGCAACGCGTCGACGAACTTGAGTTAAGGTTAAATCAGGCGATACGTTTAAAATTACGCCACCAGAAAAATCAGCTAGCTACCCAGCAAGCCAAGCTTGGACAACATAATCCAGCCGAAAAAATAAGTCGCTATCAGCAAAAACTAGATTATTTACACCAACGCTTACCTATAGCCATTACTTATCAACTGGAAAAACGGGATCAGCAACTAAACCACGCCAGTCAAACCTTACACACGGTGAGTCCATTGGCAACGCTAAACCGAGGTTATGCGCTCGTAATAGCACCATCGTCACAAAACATCATTCGATCCGCCGGGCAATTGGTTATAGGTGACATGATAGAAACGCGCCTTGGACAAGGACGCTGTACCAGCGAAATAAAAACCCTAGATCTAAACTGATAATGACAAAACACCACTTATTTTTTCCAAAACTCTGGCACAAACAAAATAACGATGGAAAATATTTGCACCCGCCCCAACAGCATTGCAAAAGTACAAACACCAATTTGGAAATCCGTCAAACTCCCGTAATTAGTCGCTGGTCCGACTTGATTAAGGCCAGGGCCTGCATTATTAAAACAAGCGATGATGGCAGAAAAAGCACTGATAAAATCCATACCGCTTAATAACAAGGTAAACACTAAAATAACAATACTGATGAAATATAAAAATATGAATCCAGTCACTGAGGTCACAATTTTATTATTGATCACCGTGTCGCCGATTTTTAATGATTTAACTGCGGAGGGATGAATAAACTTGAATAACTCCAGACGAGCCTGTTTCATCAGAATAATTGTCCTGATCATGCGAATGCCACCGCCGGTAGAGCCTGATGATGCCGACAAGCAACTTAAAAAAAGCATCCACATGGGTACAAATATCGGCCACTGATTAAAATCCTGAGAAGCAAAACCGCAATCAGTTGCAATAGTCACCAGATTAAATGACGCATGACGGAGTGCGGTAAAAAAATCAGGATAAGTGCCGGCTTGATACAATACCGCCGCCGCAATCACACAACTCCCCAGCACCAGTATTAAAAAGGCTCTAGCTTCCATATCATCGGTATAAGGATTAAAAGAACGTTTTTTAATAGCAATAAAATGGGTGGCGAAGTTAATCGCAGCAATTAACTGAAAAATAGTCAACACGACTTCAATCGATAAGGAATTAAAAAAGCCGATATTGCTATCATGCGTGGAAAACCCCCCCAAGCTCATTGCCGCAAACGCATGACAAATAGCATCAAACCAACTCATACCCGCCAAACGCAAAGCAATGATGCAAACAACAGAAATACCCGCATAAACCAGCCATAAAGCTTTAGCGGTTTGCGCAATACGCGGCGGTAACTCAGATTCTTTGACCGAACCCGGGGTTTCGGCCTTGTATAGCTGCATACCGCCAATCCCTAAAATAGGCAAGATAGCGACTGCGAAAATAATAATGCCCATACCAGCAATCCAGTTTAATTCATGTCGCCACAAATTAATTGACATTGGCAAGGTATCTAAGCCGCTCAAAACCGTCGCACCGGTTGTCGTCAACCCCGAAACCACTTCAAAATAGGCATCAACAAAACTTAATTGAGGCATGTACAGCAACAACGGTAAGGTACAAAACACCGGCATCAATGACCAGGTCATCGATACCAGCAAAAAGCCGGCCTGACGAGACACTTTTTTAGGGGTATTAAGTGTCGGATAAAACATTAACAAACCGGCTATCAGGGTAATCACTGTACCCAACAGAAAAGCAGTTGTTGCGCCATCCTCGGCAATTTTTGAAGTCAGCAGGCAAGTTGCCATTAATCCGCTGAACCCCATAGTGACTACACCAAAGATGTGTATGATGGTAAGTATGACATTCATGGTTGAGTTTTAAAGGTTATGCGGCACAAAGAATATAGTCTGTCTAAATTATCTACTGAAGAAAGCGCTAAACAAGTGGTTCAACAAAGTCATTTAGAAAAACAACTAATTAATCCAGCTCGTAATGATCTTATCGAACCATGAATAAAATAAACGATTTCAGCGATTCCTTAGACAGAAGGAGAAATCAGTTAAATCGGTTGAAATATTTTTTCAATGTTACAAACCAATTTTTTATCAATCGCAAACATCACCACATGATCGTTTTCCTCGAATACCGTATCGTGGTGAACGGAAACGACTTCTTGATTACGTATCAATGCACCCATAACGATGCCTTGCGGAAGATTAATACTGGAAACTTGCCGTCCCACTACAGAATTGGCACTATTATTATGATGCGCAACCGCTTCGATAGCCTCTGCCGTCCCGCCACACAGCGAACTGACTTGAGCGACATCGCCCCGACGTACGTGTTTGAGAATACTGCCTAAGGTTTCCTGATTAGGCAATACGGCAACATCAATACCCGTGCCGGGCAATAATTTGCTGTAAGAAACATGATTGAGCAAGCAAATAGCTTTACGTGCGCCCAGACTTTTAGCCAGCGAAGCTGAAATAATATTGACCCCATCGTTATTGGTAATCGCACAAAATAAATCAGTGCTATCAATAGATTCATCTAGCAACAACGTCTCATCTGCGCAATCTCCCACCAGTACCGTTGTGTTATTTAGGACACTAGCAATTTTTTTAGCTCGACGAGGATCTTTCTCGATAATTTTTACTTGGTGATCATGCTCTAATGCCATCGCCAAACGTTTACCGACATGTCCACCACCGGCAATAATAATACGCTTTAACGGCGGTTCTAGTTTATTGAGTTCTCTTAAAACTCGACGAACTTCCTGACATGGCGCGACAAAAAACACCTCATCATCGGTTTCAATGGTCGCATCGCCACTAACCACAACCGCTTTACCTTGTCTAAAAATAGCCGCGACTCGAATCTTGCCATCAGCAAGACGCTCTTTCAGCGCCTTAATTTTCTTACCCGTGATAAAACCTCCGGCCACTACCTTGATGGAAAACAACCGTACCAATCCACCTGCAAAATCAGAAATATGCAACACCCCAGGAAATTCAACCAAATTACGGATAGATTCCATCACGATCTGCTCGGGACTAATGACAAAATCAACCGGGATACCAGCAGGGCTAAATAATTTGGGCTGGGTCAAGTAATCTATCGCACGCACCCGCGCAATCGTTTTAGGTCGGTTATATAAGGTATTAATGATAAGGCACGCCAACATATTGGTCTCATCGCGATCGGTTACCGCAATAACAATATCGGCATTATGTACGCCAGCCTGCTCCAGAACACTCGGATGCGCGGCATTACCCGTCACGGTGGCAATATCAAAACGCTCTTTTAGCGCCTCCAGAAGTTCCGGCTTGAAATCAATGACAACAATATCGTTTTCTTCGCTTGCTAATGCTTCAGCAACTGATGAGCCGGTGACTCCGGCACCAAGTATGAGTATTTTCAATCTGCAATCTCTCTTGTCGATAAAAGCACAATCTAACAACGGGACATCAAGTTTATGGTGCGATTAACACCTCCCTAATGGCGGTGCGGTTAAGCATTATTATACGCTGTACAAACTGATTGCCCCGCACACGCTGTTATTTGATAAGCACCTGCTTCAACTCGCTCAGCGGAATACTGCTGTACTCGTTAAACACCTCGCCTTGCTGCTCAATGAATAATGCTGCTATTCCTGCTTTATTAGCCGCCTCAAGACCCGCTTGCGTCCCCATACATAACAGCGCCGTATCCCAGGCATCAGCTTGGGTCGGATCATTATGAAGTACAGTCACCGAAACGGTATGATGCGCTACCGGTTTGCCCGTTTTCGCATCCAAAATGTGGCTATAACGTTTGCCATTATCATCAAAATAGTGCCGATAAGTTCCCGCCGTCATTACGGCCAGCGGTTCCGTGCGTTCAATCGTAATAATTTTGTTCATCGTACGCTCGCCAGACAACGGTTTCTCAAGTGCAATATGCCAAGATTCATTGTCGGGTTTTTTACCGCGCGTCTGCAATTCACCACCAATTTCCACCAGATAATTTTCAATGCCCTGCTGTTCCAATAGGTTGGTAATGCGCGTCACACTATAACCTTGTGCGATAGAGGATAAATCGATTCTCAACTCAGGATTGAGCTTACGCAGATGGGTAGCATCAATGACGCCAATTTGTGCAAAACCCACTTCTTTAAGCGTTTTCTCTAATGTTGCCTGATCCGGTATAGATAATTTGTCTTTTTTAAAACCCCATAAATCGAATAACGGCTTAATGGTTAAGTCATAACAACCGTTACTGGCTTGGCTTACAACGCGAGCTTGTTCAATTAAAGTAATAATTTCGGCATTAACCGTCTGGGGTTCGCTGCTCAATGTTGCATTTAGCTGTTCAATATCAGAATCTGGGCGGTAATTGGATAGCAGTTTATCGAGACGACTCAGCTCAGCATCCACTGTTTTTTTAACGGCTTGGGTATCCGCCTCTTGTACTGACCAGAAGCTAATATGATAAGTCGTCCCTTGTGCTTCGCCGCCAAATTTTTGTACTTCTTTGGTTTTTTCGCAGCCGCATAAAGACAGCGTAATCGTCAGAATAAATAACAGCTTGCAAAAAGAAAGGTAGCGATAATAGTTCATGTCTTATTGTTTCAATAGTTAGAAGATTACGAGCGAGTATTATACCCATCAGGTCTATAAACCGGGCTGTTAGTCGAATTAGCCAGCGCTCCCAATATCCAGATTAGCGTCGTTATTTTGACCCAACAGTATCATGCAGAATGTCTTAATATTTTGAGGTACGCATCCATTCATCAAAATCTTTTACTGGTAATGGCTTGTTCAAATAATAGCCTTGAGCAATATCGCAACCATATTCACTTAATTTTTCCATAACTTCTTTGGTTTCGACCCCCTCGGCGGTGACTTGCAAACCCAAATTATGCGCCAAGTTGATCGTTGCCTTGACGATAACCGCATCATTTTCACTACTTAAAATATCGAAGACAAATGATTTATCTATTTTAAGCTCAGTCAAAGGCATTTTTTTCAGATAGGCTAATGATGAATAACCGGTGCCAAAATCATCTATTGAAAACTGATAACCTTTAGAATGTAGCCGATTAATAATATTCAAAGCATGTTCAGGATCACGCATAACCGACCCTTCAGTAATCTCCAACATAATCCATTCAGGCTTAATACCGGTCGACGCGGCTATTCCAGTAATATGGTCGGGCAATTCCGGGTCATGTAAATCTTTTGCCGAAAGATTTACCGATACTTTTAGATCTATGCCTTGCTTGCGCCAAGCGCTGACATTATGAAACGCTTGTTTTAAAACCCAAGGCGTTACTTGACTTATCATTCGGGTGCGCTCTGCCATGGAAATAAACTCGTCCGGCGAAATAAGTCCATGCTTAGGATGGTTCCAGCGCAGCAACGCTTCGGCACCATAAAGCTTCTGTGTGTCTATGCGCACTTTAGCTTGATAAAACAACTCCAGTTCATTCCGTTCTATCGCCCGACGTAATTCTGACATTAATGTCAGCCGCTTAGGACTATGCTTATCAAGTGAAGAGTCATATAAGGCATAACCTTTATGCGAGCTTTGAGCAATCTCAAGGGCAACACCCGCCCTTTGCACCAGCGCATCAACATCTTCCCCATGCTCAGGAAAATGCACAATACCCACATTTGAATGAATGCTAATCTGCAGCCGCTCTACTAAAAATGGCTGCTCTAGTGCATTTTGAATATATTGTGCAAGTCGTTCAGTTTCATCATTATCAGTTAAAGCCGTCAACAAAATGGCAAAGACATTACCATCTAACTTGGCAATACTATCTCTTTCAGTACACACGCCATGTAAACGCGTAGAAATCTGTTTAAGAATAATATCACTGCTGTTACGACCTAAAGTATCGTAAACATCTTTAAAATTTTCAATTTCAATCAGTAAAATTGACAGCAAAAGATTTCTATTAATCGCCGTATAAATGGCACGTTCCACCCTGTCATAAAATAGCGTTCTGTTCGGCAAGTCAGTTACTGGATCATGCGTAGTGACATAATTTGTCTGCTTTTCCAGATCATCTGTTTTGTTACGAAGCTCTTGGGTTTGATCAAATATCATCGCTCCTGCTTGATAGGCAATAATTGAACTTGAGTATTGCCCCCAGAAGCCAAACACAAAGGGAATACTATCTAAAACCCAAAGACCGGGATTATGTTTTTGTGCATCCACAATCCCTGTTAACGATATTTCGCCGGTAACAAAAATACTGATGGCACCCGTCGCGATAATAATAGCTGCAATCGCGATAGAGACGCCTTGATAAGCCGTTTTTGAAACTTCACTTTTGAGCACCTTAACATTATCATTTAGTAAATGACTTTTAATTATCAATAACATAATTCATAAAAATAAAAAACTGTTAAAAATTTCCTGCAGCCGTCCAACTCGTCCCTATCCAACAAGTTAAGCCGTTCGCTGAGCAAAGCCGAAGCGAATAGGCGTCAAATATCAGTGGCTTCGACTCCGCTCAGCCAACGATATAAAATACGAATGAGCTTAACTGAGGGCATTGATCCAACAAATACGCAAGATTCCTTATAAACTAAATTGAAGCGAGATTGCAATGCAACGCCTGTACATTCAGACTAGCGTTTGCCAGATTTATTGTGTTCAAGCTCCTCAAGAAATCTCAAAATAACATAAGTAAACCAGCCGACAATCGCCAGCCCAATGGTAAAAATGCCGTAAGAAACCGGCCAAGGAATCCCTTCCGTCATCATTGAAAATTCAGACATGCCGCCAATACCCGCCAACACATTTAGTGGCATAAAAACGACGCTGACCACGGTTAATCGTTTAACTACCTTGTTTTGGTTGATGTTGATAAAACCCACCACCGCATCCATTAAAAAGTTGATCTTGTCGAAGAGAAAAGCGGTATGGCCGTCCAGCGACTCAATATCCCGAAGAATCTGTTGAGAATATTCAAGTTGGTCTTTCGCAAGAAATTTGCTGCGCATCAAAAATGAAACCGCACGCCGAGTATCCATCACGTTCCTGCGGATGCGTCCATTCAAATCTTCCTCGTTGGCAATATCGATTAATATTTTTCCGGCTTCTTCATCACTCATCGGTTTGTTAAGCACTTGATTACCCACAATTTCTAATGCCACATAGACGTCTTCGAGTGCGTCAGCGGAATACTCGGCATTGGCGGCGTAAAGATCAAGCAACATATCCCGTGAATTAGAAACATAATTGGCCTGACTGAGTGCCCGTAAACGCTGAAGACGAAAAACAGGCAATTCTTCTTTACGGATTGAAAACAAAATATCCTTATATAAGATAAAAGCAACAACAATGTTGCGTGACACATCCTCCTTGTCAAGCAAAAAATCAGAATGTAAATGAATTTCACCGTTTTCTTCCACATAGAACCGGGCACTTGATTCCAGATCACTCAAGTGCTCGGGATCAGGAAAATCTATGCCAAAAATATCACCAACCCAGATTCGATCCTCAAAAGTTGGCGCCACCAAATCTATCCATATTGGTTTAGCATCCAGCAAGTCTTGGGGCTTATTAATCGAAATCTCGTGTAAGCGACCTTCGTATAAATTAAAGGCTTTGACTCTGGATTTTTCAGTTTTATAGTCTTGTTTGCCTAATATTTGCAGAACAGAAATCGGGACTTCCAGCAAAATTGGCTGCTTGTGGGCATCATCTAGCTGTTCCCAGATGAGTAACTGGTCTTCGGGCGGCAATACTTCAAGAATATGAGCAATTTCTTCGGGTGGCAAATGATTAAGTATTTTCTGCATTTGCGCAATATTCTCTTTGCGAACCAGCACCTCTACCAGAGAATGATGTGGCATGTCTTGTTTATGCACCAGATCGGCGATTATCTTGTGCTTTAACAGCTTATCGAGTATAGCTTGCTGACTATTATGATTTTGGAGAGTGGGGTCTTTTTGCATATCGGCATAATAAAATAGTTAAGACGGTAAAAAACCGAATTTCACATTAATTCAATTCTATCAAAGCACTGATATTCGCGTCCCTTTATTGTTTAGCGATAGCACACTACAATTGGTTTTTAAGCCCATAGAATTCTTCACTCACTTCACGGAAACGACCATGCCAAGCACTTCACTCTCAACAAACGCAAACATTAACGCGCTACTTGGTACTTACCAATGGGGCACTCAAAATGGTCAAAGCGCGTCGGTAAGCTACAGCTTTCCAACATCCGATGCCATATGGATAGCCGGATACACCGAGCCGGCAGCAGGATGGTTTGAGTTAACAGCAAATCAACAAATCAGTTTTAAAAATGCGGTATCAAGCTGGGCAGAAATTGCCAATATAGAATTCACACAAGTTATTGAAAATAAAAACAGTGTCGGTGATATAAGAGTGACTTTCAGCAATCAAGTGGCACAAGAAAATGTCGCGGGATGGGCCTATTCTCCAGTTTCAAAACTTGCACCTCAGGCAGGAGATATTTGGTTAAATCCTGAACATACTGATTTTTCTCCAGGTTTACGAACTTATTTCACCATTATTCATGAACTTGGTCATGCCCTAGGTCTTAAGCATCCTTTTGAAGAAGTTGAGGGTAACACTACCGTTTTAACAGAAGCTGAAGATAACAGCCAATATACGCTAATGTCTTATAACGAATATAACGGTGCGGGGTTTGTGTACCAGTCACTAGGTGGTGGACAATTTTCTGTTTTTCCCGTACCACCAACCACACCGATACTCTATGACATTGCCGCTATTCAATTTTTATATGGCGCAAACATGACGACGCGTGCCGGAAACGATACTTATACTTTTAGTAACACTCAAGGCGAATTAAAAACTATCTGGGATGCCGGTGGAATTGACACCTTTGATTTATCAAATCAGACCTTGGCTCAAACAATAAACCTCAATGCAGGAAAATTCAGCTCGTTAGGCGTTAAACAAATTTCAGTTGATGGTACGTTAAATGCTGCAACGGCAAATATCGCCATTGCCTATAACGTAGATATAGAAAACGCAATTGGAAGCTCAGGTAACGATACCATCCTGGGCAATGCCATTAATAATGTATTAAAAGGCGGCGCTGGAAACGACACCATAAATGGTGGCTTGGGTAACGATAAGCTGTTAGGTGGCACAGGTACTGATAATCTCAACGGTAACGAAGGTAACGATACTTATATCATTGATTCAAGTCAGGACAGTATTACCGAATTAGTCAATGCCGGTATTGATACGGTTGAGTCTTATGTTAGCTTGATACTCAGCCCCAATGTAGAAAAATTGATGCTGCTTAAAGGCCCAATCAACGGCACGGGCAATGACTTGGACAATATCATTTTTGGCAGCAGCGTTAAAAATACACTGAATGGTGGCTTAGGTAATGACAAATTAATCGGTGGGGCGGGTGCTGATGTATTAATTGGCGGTACGGGCAATGATCTGTTTCTGTTCAATAATTTGTCTGCCATAGACACAATCAGTGATTTTTCTGTAAAGTTTGACACTTTTCAGTTGGAGAATGCGGTTTTTACCTCATTAACCAGAACGGGAATTTTAAGCGCGGGGCAATTTATTTTTGGCAGTTCCGCTGCCGATTTCAATGACTTTCTGATTTACAATCAGTCAAATGGCGCACTCTATTACGATGCCGATGGCAATGGTGCGATACCCGAAACGCAAATTGCCAAACTGGGGATTAATCTAGCATTGACGAATGGCGATTTTATAGTGGCTTAAACACAATTTACAAAAATAGGCAATCAACTTAAGGCGGGGCAAATTGCTAGGCTTAACCGCCTCGTCTTAGTTGGTAACTCAAAAATACCAAGGATGCGCTGACAAAAAAACTTGCGCCTTAGTCTGTTGGCACATCCTAGCCTGCATCAACGTTCAGAAATTCGCATCTCACCATGATCTTGCTCTATATTAAAGCGCTCTAATACATCCATGCCTAATAAAGGCTGTTCCAAATTGGGCAAAATCATCGCTTTAATATTTTCTAGCTGAAAAGGTCCAAACCTAAGCACAGGCAACGTTACATAACAGCCATCAGTAATGCCATTGGCAGTATTAGCCGCGACATGGACTTTACAATCAATTTTTGCGGCTACGGCAATTGAAGAAGGTAAAGCTACGCCAGATGCACCAGTATCAACGACAAAAGTAAATGTCGTGCTATTAACTTCACCTTCTAAAAAATAATGCCCACTATTTCCTTGCCTAATACTTATGGTTTTTTGCTCGCGAACTGGCTCTTCCCACTTAGAAACGGTTTGGCCTTCCTCAATACACGGTGATTTTTTATAAACAGTGCCTACCTGAGGATTGTTGCATTTATAAATCATACCCTCACTCTGTACCCTCAAGCTTATTGAGCTTAAGACAGCTACCAGTAACCACGGTGGCATAATTTTTTCCATGAGCCGCTCCTTTGTCGCGGTACAAGTTAAGCCAATTATTGGGCAAATATAGATAATCCTCTAATTAACCGATTTCTGGTAATTAACCGTAAAATCATTTAGATGGGAAAGCTCTACAGTTAGATGTTCCGCATTATCTGGTCTAAACGCATTAACACCGACGCGCGATAAATAAAACACTTGATCAGACATATAATGCCCTGTTGCTCTAATTTCACCTTGATAACCATAGCGACTTCTCAATAACCACGCTTGAGAAAATAAACGACCGTCGGCAAAATCCGAAAAATCCAATTCAATCAATTGTAAATTTGGAAGATCATTGGCAATATCCGCAACAGAATCGACACTGGCAATTCTGACACCTATCTGCCCATTATAATTAAGCAACTGGGTTTTATCTTGCCGCCATCTGGCTAATGAGACGGTGATATTACCCGCCTTCGGCTCAGTATCATCAGAGAGATAGCTCCAATTATCATCAATAATCTTTTTGTCTTTAATGACTTGCATAAACTTGCTCCTTAAAAGGCTCGATGCCGACCCGTTTTACCATGTCCAGAAAAGATTCATCGTCCAAGCGCTGCTTAACATAAACATCAAGAATCGTCGTAATTGCGTGAGTGACTTCGTTTTTGGCAACAGCAGGACCTAGGCGCTCACCAATAGCCGCTTCGTTTTCGGATGATCCGCCTAAGGTTAGCTGATACCATTCAGTGCCTTTTTTATCAACCCCCAGTATGCCGATATGACCGACGCTCTGGTGCGCGCAACCGTTCATACAACCAGACATGTTGATTTTTACGTCACCGATGTCATGCAGGTAATCGATGTCATCAAGCGCTTCGTTAATTTCTTTAGCGATACCAATAGAACCGGCATTGGCAAGCGAACAAAAATCAAGACCCGGGCAACAAATCATATCGGTTACGGTACCGATATTGGGTGTAGCCAATTTGATTGCATCCAGTTGTTGCCACAAGGGGAATAAATCAGCCTGTTTTACATCGGCAAAAATCAGGTTTTGTCTATGCGTACTTCTTACTTCGCCAAAACTATACTGATCAGCTAAATCAGCAACCGTATCAAGTTGTGTGTCAGTCATATCACCCGGAGGGACATCAGGCGCTTTCAACGACAAAAATACAGCGCGATAACCTGATACTTTATGATCTACCGTATTGTGTTTAACCCACAAAGCAAACGCCAGATTAGCCTGTTGCTGTTGGGCATAGCTACTATTTTGTGCCGCATCAATTTCATAAG
The DNA here is from genome assembly GCA_947504985.1 of Methylococcaceae bacterium. Classification (GTDB taxonomy): domain Bacteria; phylum Pseudomonadota; class Gammaproteobacteria; order Methylococcales; family Methylomonadaceae; genus Methylovulum. Next base: position 29,856 of record CANNKH010000006.1, read on the forward strand.
CAGGCGCGACGAACTGCATTTTTAGCGCCTCAATACGCTCATTACTTAAAATCTGAGAGTCTTTCGTCAGCAACCATTCCTGTTCAACTAATGCAGCAAATTTTTCCAATCCCGATTCTTTAACCAGTATTTTAATTCGCGCCTTGTACTTGTTGTCCCGACGACCAAATAGGTTGTATATCCGTAAAATGGCCTCCAGATAAGACAATAAATATTTCTTTTCCAGATAAGGTTTGATGACTTGACCGATAACCGGTGTGCGACCCAAACCACCACCTACCAATACTCTAAAGCCAATTTCGCCGGCATCATTTTTGACCAGATGTAAGCCGATGTCATGAAATTGAGTTGCGGCGCGATCATGTAATGCACCGCTAACAGCAATTTTAAATTTACGAGGTAAGTAATCAAACTCAGGATGCAAGGTTGTCCATTGGCGAATAATTTCGCAATACGGACGCGGATCTTCGATTTCATCAACGCAAACACCCGCTAAGTGATCCGATGTGGTATTGCGCATACAGTTACCGCTGGTCTGAATAGCGTGCATTTGCACACTAGCCAATTCCCCCAAAATATCAGGAACTTGCTCCAACTTGGGCCAATTAAACTGTATATTTTGCCGTGTGGTCAGATGACAATAGTTTTTGTCGTAAGTACGAGCGATATGGGCTATTTTTCGAAGCTGTCTGGAACTTAGCAGTCCATAAGGGACGGCTATCCTGAGCATTGGAGCATGGGTTTGAATATAAAGACCATTTCTTAAGCGTAAGGCGCGAAATTGATCGTCAGTAATCTCACCCTTTAAAAACTGTTCGGTTTGCCTTCTAAATTGGGCTACCCGTTCATTAACAAGGGTTTGGTCGTCGTCGTTATACTGGTACATAAGTGAGTGTTTTAGAGCCTTTCAGGCGAATAATGACAACTGGCAATCATATACTGCACGTCATAAAATGACAAAATTTATTGTATGGTGATACCATTATCGCCTGAATTTTGGTGTATTTTTTTTAATTTAAACTATAAAAGTAAGTTAGGGGGATTGTGTGGCACGTTTTCTATTAGTGTTTTTTTTAGTCCTGCTAGTGCCGCAAATGGCAATAGCGGAGACCTTTGAAAGTCTCGAAATGACCGGAACGGAACGCGGCATTTATACCGTTTTGATTTTTATTATCGCTTACGGCTTTGTGATGACAGAAGAATTTACGCATTTGCGTAAATCCAAACCCGTTATTCTTGCCGCCGGTATTATCTGGGCGCATGCCGCTATTTTAGCGGCACAAAAAGGCGTTCCCATGGAAGACATGCACGCTGCTTTCGAACACGATTTGAAAGAATATGCCGAGTTAATGTTGTTTTTGCTGGTGGCGATGACTTATATCAATTCTATGGCCGAACGTAACGTGTTCGAAGCCCTGCGTTCGTGGTTGGTCAGAAAGCAATTTGGTTATCGTAAATTGTTTTTAATAACCGGCATTATCACGTTCTTTTTGTCATCAGTCGCTGACAACCTGACTGCCGCGTTATTAGTCGGTGCGGTAGTGATGGCAGTAGGTTCTGATAATCCTAAATTCGTCAGCATCGGTTTTGTTAACTTAGTCGTTGCCGCTAATGCGGGTGGTGCATTCTGTCCCTTTGGTGATATTACTACTTTAATGGTCTGGCAGGCTGAATACGCTGAATTCTTCGATTTCTTCAAATTATTTATCCCATCGCTGGTAAATTACGCCGTTCCTGCAGCGGTCATGTATTTTGCTGTACCTGATGAACAGCCACTGGAATCCAGTGAAGCGGCGGTGCAATTAAAACCAGGCGCCATTGTCATTTGTGTGATGTTTTTATTGACCATTGCCACAGCAGTCAGTTTTAAGCAAGCACTGCATTTACCGCCTTTCATGGGAATGATGGTTGGTCTTTCTGCCTTGATGATTTTTGGTTATGTTTTAAAAACAAAATACTATGTTGAAGGCGAAGACGGCTTTGATATTTTGGATAAAGTGCGTCATGCCGAATGGGATACCTTACTATTTTTCTTCGGCGTTGTTTTTGCTGTGGGTGGCTTGGGTTACATCGGCTATCTTGAATTATTGTCCAGCGCAATGTACGAAGGCTTGGGTGCAACCACAGCCAACATCCTGGTGGGCTTGATTTCAGCGATTGTTGATAACATTCCGGTGATGTTTGCGGTATTGAATATGAATCTGGATATGGATTTATATCAATGGTTACTGGTAACGCTAACTGCGGGTGTTGGTGGCTCATTATTATCGGTCGGTTCTGCCGCTGGTGTAGCTTTGATGGGACAATCTAACCATAAATATACTTTCTTCAGCCACTTGCAATGGACGCCTGCTATTGCTGGAGGTTATGCCGCGAGTATTTTTGCCCATTATCTGATTAATGGATAATTTACACCGTACTTCCTGTGTAATGCTTTAGCTGCAAAAAGGCCGATGGTTTCTAAAAGAAAACCATCGGCCTTTTTCATTTATACCTCACCTAACTTTTAGCACTATGACGGACAATCCAAATCTCTGGCGGAAGCTACTCAGTAAGCGGATGCTTATCTGCCTGTTTACTGGCTTCAGTTCTGGTTTGCCTCTATATATTCTGATTAGTCTAATACCGGCATGGTTGCGTTCTGAAGGTGTAAACTTGCAAGCCATCGGTTTGTTCGCGCTGATTCAGTTACCCTTTACTTGGAAGTTTCTTTGGTCGCCATTGTTTGATCGCTATGCACCACCGCTTGGACGGCGGCGCGGCTGGCTTTTTATCTTCCAAACAGCATTGTTACTGACTATTCCCGCATTTGGGATGCTTCACCCTGCGCTCAATTTATGGACTATCGCCTATCTGTCATTCGTCATGGCATTTTTTAGTGCCTCACAAGATATTGTGCTGGATGCCTATCGCCGAGAATTATTACTTGATAATGAACTTGGACTTGGTAATGCCATACATGTCAATGCCTACAAAATTGCCGGCTTGATACCAGGCTCGCTATCGCTAATTTTAGCCGACCATTTACCCTGGAGCAGTGTATTTATTATCACTGCACTTTTCATGTTGCCGGGTATTGCCATGACACTTTTTGTTAGTGAACCAGCACTTAAAAATGGCGCACCTAAAACGCTGAAAGCCGCCATTGTTGAGCCATTTCAGGAATTTGTCGGTCGTAATGGCTTAAAGTCAGCCGGCTTGATACTCGCCTTTATCTTTTTTTATAAACTAGGCGACAGTATGGCAACCGCACTAGCAACGCCTTTCTATCTGGACATGGGATTTAGCAAAACAGAAATTGGTCTGATCGCTAAAAATGCCGGTTTATGGCCTAGTGTTTTCGGTGGTTTAGTTGGGGGCATCTGGATGATAAAACTTGGCATCAACCGTGCCTTGTGGATTTTTGGCATAATACAGATGGTTGCTATTTTGGGCTTTGCTTGGCTGGCAACGATAGGGCATAACTTGTTTGGACTCGCTGGCGTGATAGGTATCGAAGCATTGGGAGTAGGCTTGGGTACAGCTGCTTTCGTCGCATTTATCGCTCACACGACGCACCCGCTTTACACCGCAACACAATTTGCTTTATTCACTAGCTTGGCTGCGGTGCCACGCACATTTGCCAATGCAGCAACGGGCTATTTAGTGGAATGGTTTGGCTGGACGTCTTTTTTTCTGTTTTGCTTTGTTATAGCCCTTCCTGGCATGTTACTTTTAATTAAAGTTGCGCCGTGGAATAACCAAGAAGAATCACTATAAAGCGAAATCATAATCCATAATAAGCGGCGCATGATCTGAAAAACGCTCATTTTTATAGATGGATGTTGCTGTCACTTTATCTTTTAATGAGGCGCTAATAATTTGATAATCAATGCGCCACCCGACGTTTTTAGCCCATGCCTGCCCTCTGTTTGACCACCAGGTATATTGATCGGCTTCCTGGTTAATAAGCCGGAAAGCATCTAGCCACTGCCCGTCTGCAAATAATTGCGTCATCCATGCGCGTTCTTCGGGTAGGAAGCCTGAGTTTTTTTGATTGCCCCGCCAGTTTTTCAAATCGATCTCTTTGTGGGCGATATTCCAGTCACCGCAGATAATAGTGTCACGGCCATTTTCTGCACATTCTTGCAAATAAGGCATAAAACGCCCCAAGAAATCGAACTTGATGGTTTGGCGTTCTTCGCCCGATGAACCGGACGGCAAATACAGTGAAATCACACTTAAATTGCCAAATTTCGCCTCAATAAAACGGCCTTCGGCATCGAATTCCGGCCAACCAATGCCGCTGATGAGGTTATCGGGCTGTCTTTTGCAATATAACGCGACGCCGCTATAGCCCTTTTTTTCCGCATCATGATAAAAACAGTGATAGCCTTTCGGATAATAACAGTCCAGATCCAATTGGTGTACTTGGGCTTTGGTTTCTTGTATGCAGATAATGTCAGCATTCTGCAGCTGCATCCAGTTAAAGAAACCTTTGCGTTCGGCGGAACGGATGCCATTGGCGTTAAAAGAAATGATACGCATAAGGTTAAATTCAAGTTGCGGTTTCGTAATGAAAACCGTATTATACGCGGCTCTTCAATAAGTTTGTAGCCCGCTTGTGGGTAATGTGAAAGTGATATGAAACCAGAAATTCATCCTAACTATAAACAAATTACTGTAACTTGTGGTTGCGGTAATACTTTTGTGACCGGCTCTGTAATAGCCAAGGATTTGCAGATAGAAGTTTGTTCTGCATGCCATCCTTTTTATACCGGCAAACAACGCGTTGTTGATACAGCGGGTCGTGTTGATAAATTCCGTAAACGATACGGAAAATAAGTTTTACAGATTATTTATTTGAACATCACGTTCAAACAAGGTCTGGCGAAAAGCCGACTGTTTAGTCGAATAACATGCTGAATATATACACAAATAAGCACATCAATAGCTAAGCGTTTGCAGCCTGTTGATGTGCTTATCTTATTTAGAGGCAAAGCCTTTTAAAACAACAAAAGGCACAACAATACCTGCCAATACACAAAGCAATAATATAGCCACCGTTGCTTGTGACCAATCTACCGAATAGCTATCCGCTTTAACTGGCAGACTAATACCCGGAATACTGGGTAAATCACCATCGCCACCATCCACTTTTAATTGCGCTTTCATGCCTTTTTCTGCATGTTGGGGTAATTCACAATGCACCAGATAGGTTTTTTTCAGACTGGGTACAATCAATGATGCTCTCAACTCACCAGCGCCATACAACTCGAGATGAAACATACCTTCGGGATACAAATAGCCCGGTAAGCCATGTATCATCAATTGATGGCGAATCTGATCATCATTAATAAAAGTGATATTAATTTTCGCGCACGGCTTGACATTCCATTCCTGATGGTCGAAAGCATACATTTTGCCATTAAATTTCAGCGCCTGTTTTTGACCAGCATGAATAGTAATATCGACATTTTCTAATATTTTCTCGCAGTCTCGGGGCAGTTTGTCCGCATTGGCATTCATAATCATGCCTTTTTCGTCCATAAGCATGTGTTCATGGTGCATGGTTGACAAAGCAGGCTCAATGACACCCAGCATAAAGACAATTATCA
>CANNKH010000007.1 GCA_947504985.1 Methylococcaceae bacterium
ATTAACTCAAGCAATGAAAAAATAATCACAGGAACTACCTCAGAATATTTACAGGATGATTAACTATCAACCCTATTTATCAGTTACGCAAGCCTTAGCCTGTCACACAATTTGCCTCATGAGCCAAGAATAATTCCTTAACTGTGGGCAGTGAGGGTATGCCGGAGAGATGCTCGCTTGCTGACATACAAAATCTTAATCCCCAAAAGACGTCCTTCTGCAACAGGATCGAGCAAAACATCATTGATCATTATGCCAATACCTCGCATCAATATCACGTTGAGTTTCTACAGCTATTGAGTTTTTGTTGATACGGACACTAATCGCGCCGCTATCTGCGTTATTTAACACCTTGGCGTTAAGCTGCCTATAGCGCATCAACACATCTCGATGCGGATGTCCGAATTGATTACGATAACCCGCTGGAATTAATACGACATCCGGTTGCACCATTTGCAAGAACGGCAGTGTTGATGAGGTGTTGCTGCCATGATGCGGTGCAATCATCACCGCTGACTTTAAATGCCCTCGATACGTCTCAAATAGCCTGGATTCTGCATCCGCTTCTATATCGCCCGTCAGTAAGACTGAGCCGTATTCGGCATCAATTTTAAGTACACAAGAGTTGTCATTTTCCGATGCTATTGAGGAGGTGTCGGGAGAAAGTAGCGTAAACCTGACCCCATCCCATTGCCAAGACTGCCCCGCCATGCAGGCAACGGGAGCGTATTCGCGCAAACGCTCAGGCACACTGGTCATTACTCTATCGGCAGGAATTTCGCTCAGTACGGATGCTGCACCACCGATATGATCGTTATCGCCATGACTGATAATTAATTGATCCAGTTTAGTCACGTCATGCAGGCGCAAAAAAGGCAACACCACACTTTGTCCTCTATCACTTTCGGCAGAAAATTTAGCGCCAGTATCATAAACCAGCCAGTGGTTTGCGGTTTGTACGACAACCGCTAAGCCTTGACCAACATCCAGCAAGGTCAGATTAAGGTCACCAGTTTCAGGTTTTTGAGCAGAAGAAAATGCCAGCGGCAACAACATTACTAGACCTGACCAACGGGCCGGCATCCCTTTGGGCGCCAGTAAAATCAACAGGCCAGGGACGGCAAAAGCCAGCGCCCAATACGAGGGCTGCGGATGATTAACTATTGCAAAGGGTAAGCTCGCCAGAAACTCCAGCAACCAGTACAAACCTTGCAAAATCTGGTCAAGCAGAAAAAATAACTGATCTGCCAGAGCTTGCCAGACAAACATCAGCAATACGGCACCTAGGGCGACTGGCACAATCAACAGACTGATAACCGGCACGGCAATAAAATTAGCCAGCGGCGCACAAACCGATAGTTGTTGAAAAAAGAACAATAGCAAAGGCGATAAACCCAGCGAGGTCACCCCATTTATCTTGACGGCTTCAGTAAGATACCCCGACTTGCCCAAGCGCCCAGCAACAGCGTAAACAATCACCGCCACAGCAAGAAAGGACAACCAGAAACCCGGCGCTAACACCGCAAGCGGATCAAACACTAGCACGGCAAGCAGCGCGGTAGCCAAGGTGTTAAACGGCTGGATATTGCGTTGCCAAATAATTGATAACATTAGCATCGCCAACATGACCACAGCGCGTTGCGTCGGCACTGAAAAGCCTGCGAGCGCCGCGTAAAATACACCCGACAGCAAGGCGAACAGCGCCGCCACTTTTTGCGGCGACCAAGCCAGATAACCCGTCCACACCCACATTCTGAGCGTCAAAAAATAAATCAGCCCGGCAACCAATCCGATATGCGAACCGGAAATCACCATGAGATGCGTCGTGCCTGTTTTACGGAACACAGCCCATTGTTGCGGCGTAATGCCGCTACCGTCACCGATGGTCAAGGCTTTTAATAAGCCATAATCTTTACCGTAACTCGATAAATGATCGCTGATTATTTGCCGCCAAACGGCAATGCTCAACCACGCCGTATCCTGTCCAAGTAACACAGGCTTGGGGAAGGGGCGCACATAGCCGGTCGCACCGATGCCTTCGGTGAATAACCAGCGCTCATAATCAAAACCACCCGGATTGATGGTGCCATGCGGCGGCTTTAATCTGACAAAAAAGCGCCAGTGTTGCCCCGCCTTTATGTCAATAGTGGGGTAATACCAGCTAAGTCGTAATCTGGAGGGTATTGGTTTTACCGATGGCGTGACGATAAAATCAAAGCTTACGCGTCGATCATCCTGTGCTGGTAAATCTGCAATAACCCCACTAATTTCTACATCCCCACCGGCGAGGCGTTCAGGCAAGCGATCAGCTAATTTTATCGAGGCAAACACTATCGCCCAAATTACGCCGACAATAAAAAAAAGACTACGCCAGTAACGTAACCAAACCATAAATCCGGCGCAAACAGCCAAAACAATGAGTCCATGTTTATCCGGCAACTGCGAAAACTGCTGAACCAGCAAAACACCGGCTAAAAATGCCGATGCAAAAAATATCATGATGGGGATTTAATGAGCGGCAGCGTTTCTGACTCAACGAATAATTATGAAATAGATTTAGCGGTATTAGCCAAAATCAATCGTTGATGCTTTCTTATTGACCATTTTTTGGCGACATGATGACGCCAAGCCCAATTAACTGCAAAATAACCGATGACGGAACAGATAATAGCCATCATAAGACAACCTAATAAAAAAGGCTTCCAAGCCGTGTTAAGACCGGACATAACCCCCTCCAGGGAGAATTCAATATTGTTTTCAGGCAAAGGTAAATTCATCAAACAGAGTCCAAACCGATACGCAAAATAAAATAACGGCGGCATAGTGAGGGGATTAGAAAACCAGACCAACATCACCGCAATAGGTAAATTGGCTCGATAATAAAGCGCACTCGACGCCGCAATCAACATCTGCCCCGGCACGGGAATCCATGCCGCAAATAAGCCTACGGTAAAAGCTTTGGAAACGGAGCGCCGGTTTAAGTGCCAGAAATTGGGATCATGCAGCTTGTCACCCAGAAATTGAAGATTTTTATGATTTTTGATCCATTCAGGATCAGGCATGTACTTTGTCAGCAACAGTTTTGGCATCGTGGGTACCTAGATAGTGGTGGTGATTCCACTCTAGCAGGTTTTTGTTGCGCTAAACACCTCTAACAACGTCAAATCTGGTTAAAATACGAGTTATAAAATGAGCTACCAACTAAGACGGGACAGTTAACCCCAATGTTGTAGACGCATTCAATGCAAATGCTGGTTAGGCGGGGTCAAAGCTAGCTTTCGCTTCGACCCCGCTCAGCGAACAGCTTAACCTTAAACTGCCCCGCCTTAGTTGGTAGCCAAAAAGCGCAATGAAACATTTTTGTAGTCTATTCAAATGCCTCATTAATGGAGGAACGGTTTATCACTTTTGATTGAAAAAGTAATAGTTACCAAATTTTCCTTTTAAAGTCATATTTTTGTCGTCTTTTTCAACAACCGTAAAAACATCAAACCTGCCACTGCCTATAATCGCAACTTTTAATTTGCCGTCTTCTACATCGTAAGCTACTGGGGGTTGGTCATAGTAAATTCCCTCGCGCGGAATATGTAAAATCGTTAATTTGCCGTCTTTAAATACCCAAGTATCTTCTCTATTAATTGGTTGCTTGTCAGTTAAAGAGTTTTTGCTGTATTGCAGCTTCCATGCCCCTTGTACTTCTTCTTTAGTTTGCAAGGTAACATCGGCATAAACCGCGCTACCAAATAAAGATAAACCCAATAATAGTGCCGCTAGATTTATTCGTTTCATTATCATTTCCCTAGTTAATATTAAAATTACTCATTGAAAGTTTTTAGATCTGTCCCTAATTACAAGCGTAAAGATAAAAAATCTTGATTCCCCAATCGATAGAGGTGTCTAAGGAATAAGCATGACACCGTTCGGCAATATAATGACTGCCAGTCCTTTGAGGACTGGCAGTCATAGCACACGCAACGAGGTTATTTTGTACCCCTTCCTAAGCTGGAATTTACTGTATCCCTAACGATAGAGTGAGCAGGACGATACAGTAAAGGTTACGCCTTGTCACCATCCAAAATACTGTGAAATCCCCCCGTTATTTGTTTAAACACCCCCGAAATTAGACGCTATCAAGCAAAACATCGCAATCGCCTACCGAATTAGCACTAATCCACGCAACCAATTTAGACGCACAGGAATGTTAGAATGTGTTTTGATAATTTTTAAAATGCGTTCTTAACCTACAAATCATGAGTACACACGCAACCCTGCCCGCTGCTGAGGCATTTAGACACCTTTGCATAAATAATAAAATAGCGGTTATTGACGTAAGATCAGCGGGCGAATATAACAAGGCTCACTTTGGCAACACGTTAAATATGCCTATACTTTCAGATGCCCATCGCCATGATGTAGGACTGACGTATAAAACAGAAGGCTCTGGCCCGGCAAAAGCGCTAGGACATCAGCTTGTCAGTGGCGCTTACAAAGCACTTATGATTCAGCAATGGTGCGAAGCCATCAAAAGCCAGTCTGAATCCTCGTTGATTTTTTGTTGGCGTGGTGGACTACGTTCTAGGCTAGCCCAAGATTGGATATACGAAAATGGCTGCGAAGCTATTCGTGTCGATTCCGGCTATAAGGGTTTACGACAGGAAGCGCTTAAGCAAATAGAAACCCCGGGCTCGTTTATCATTCTTTCCGGCATGACAGGTGCCGGCAAGACGCGTTTGCTCCACAAACTCAGAAATTTTGTCGATCTCGAAGCCCTTGCCAATCACAGAGGCAGCGCGTTCGGGTCGCATTTTGACGCCGGTCAGCCTCAACAGGCTACGTTTGAAAACAAACTGGCGCAATCCCTTTATCAGACGACTCGTAACTATATTCTTGAAGACGAAAGTCCCAATATTGGTCGTTGTCATGTACCCGACCGCTTTTATGCACGCATGGCTACAGCGCCAATGGTAATCATAGAAACCCCTGCACAGCAACGAGCATTGGCAATCTATCAGGAATATATTCAGATTCCATTGGCAAACGGCATACCATTACCGACGCTGGAATGCTGCTTTGCAAAAAACATAGAACGGATCAGAAATAAACTGGGCGGCCTTGAATGCGATAATATTAAAAAGCTGCTGACCAAGTCATTTGCATTGAATGCACTGACCGATGACGGCATCGCTGCCCATCTCGACTGGATTGAACGCTTATTAACCCTTTATTACGACAACCGGTATCTTTATTCGCTGTCATTAAAATCACGCAAGACCTTGTTTAAAGGTTCGTGGGAAGACTGCCTGAATTTTTTAACGAGCATAGACAATGAATAACTCCCATACGCCCATCGTTTCAGATTTAGTGCTGCTAGGTGGCGGACATGCCAATATTCAGGTTTTAAAGATGCTGGCAATGAACCCCATTGGCGGCCTTAGAATCACGTTAATATCAGACCAGACCCATTCGCCCTATTCCGGTATGTTGCCCGGCTATCTGGCGGGCTATTATTCGTATGAAGAATGCCATTTCGATTTGAGACGGCTCTGCGAAGAACTCGGTCAGCGGTTTATCAAGGCAAAAATTATCGGCGTAAACCCGCAACAAAAAAAAATCCAGCTGGAAAATAGGCCGGAAGTCAGTTACGACTGTGCCGCTATTAACGTAGGCATTGAACCCATAAACATAACGTATTTATCACCTGAAGTGGCGTTAAAACTCATACCGCTGAAGCCAGTATCCAAGTTTATTGCCCACTGGCAGCGATTAATTGCCGATTTGGGGTTTTATCAAGGTAATGCCCCGTTGCAACTGGCTGTAGTTGGGGCTGGCGCCTCGGGCGTTGAAATATCGATTATCCTGAAGAGGTTAATTGATAAAAACCAGTGGAATGTGCAGGTGAATCTGATTCACCGGCATGATTTCCTGGTTTCGGCAAAAGACCTTAAAGCTCAGAGACAGCTGTCAAAAGTGCTTGCAGAATTAGGTATTAACGTCTTTAAAAATACAAGCGTACTGGAGCTACAAGACAACGGCTTGGTGCATAAAGATAGCCAAGGGCACAGTTATACCAAAGATTTTTATCGTATTCTGATAGCTACCCAGGCCGCCGCGCCAACGTGGTTTAAAAATTCGGCGCTACCGGTAAACGAGGATGGTTTTGTAAAAGTTACCGAAAAATTACGCATAGAAAATGAAGACGCCCTTTTTGCGGCGGGAGATTGCATCCACTTTTCCCCGACGCCATTGAAAAAAGCGGGGGTGTATGCGGTCAGGCAGGGCATGATTCTTGAGCACAATATACGCGCTTTTTTCACTCGGCAAGCCTCACTGAAAACCTTCCACCCTAAAAAAAATGTGTTGTCATTAATCACCATCGGCAATCGACAAGCCATCGTTCACCAAGACGACTTCTCTATACTCAGATGGCTGCCGCCTACACTGCTATGGCGAGTTAAAAACCAGATCGACAGGCATTTTATGAACCGTTTTCAGACCCATACATTCAACGTAAGGCCTGGATATTTCAATAAAACTATGCCGGCATCCAAAACCACGTTGGCTCCGAACGATTGGCAGGCTAACACTTGCGGCGGCTGTGGCAGCAAACTAGCGGCCTCCACGCTCACGCCAAGCCTGAATAAACTGGTAATTCCAAAAGATGATGCCGTGTTACTGGGTGTCAACGATGGCGAAGATTGTGCGTTGACGCGGTTTTCCGAAGCTATGCTGTGCCTGCAAAGCATTGACCAGTTCCGAGCATTTATTACCGATCCTTATATGCTGGGTCAAATTGCAACCCAGCACGCCTTAAGCGATATCTATGCGATGGGCGGTGTTGCCAAAACGGCGCAAGTAGGCTTAACCCTCGGTCCGGCAACTGACAAGATTCATAGCGAGGATATTTTTCAAATCATGTCAGGCGTGCTGGACATTTTGACTAAAAGCGGGGTTTCTCTGGTTGGTGGTCACACCAGTGAAGGCGCAGAATTAGCAATTTCAATGGCTGTCCAAGGCGAAATCGAGCCAAAACAGGTGTTAACAAAACGCCTGACCAAACCCGGAAACCTGCTAATACTCACTAAACCGATTGGTACGGGAAGCATCTTTGCAGCCAATAGGCTTGCCCAGGCGAATGGGCAACTGGTTGATGAGGCACTGTCCAGTATGCTTGAATCCAACAAAGCCGCAATGGAAACAATCAAGCACTTTGATATTTCCGGCTGCACCGATATTACTGGTTTTGGCTTATTAGGCCACCTAGTTGAAATGATGGGAAAAAATAGCAATAACGCGTTAGGCGTCAAAATCAACTACGCAACAATTCCACTATTCAATGGTGTGAATGAATTATTTGCAAAAGGCTATTACGCATCAATTGCCGATAAAAACCACGCCTCTTTAAGTTCGTTACTAGACGCTAGCGTGAGCAACCAAAAATTTCCTGCGCTGTTTGATCCACAAACCAGCGGGGGGCTTTTATTTTCGCTTCCCGCCCAGCAAACAAAAGCCTGTCTGACAGCACTTTATCAAAATGGAGTCACCCAAGCTGGGGTGATAGGTGAAGTTATTGATGCGTATAAAATACTAATTTTGTAACTTACTTAAGCTCGGTTTCGATGTCATCAGATAGCCCTGTGTTATCTTGAAATAAAAAACCATCTCCATTGCTAGTAAATACAAACGGCACATCTAGGCTTTCGGCATAGGCTTCAGCACATATGTTGTATTTAAAATAGCTGCTTATCACAATATATTGACATCAAAATAAATGGTTCTGAATAGTTTCACAGTCTCACTAGCAAACCGCCCCTCGCCAAGAAAATCTGGAAGGGGGGGGGAACATGATAACGATACAATCGGGGGTTAGCATATCAACAACGTCAGGATACATTGATGGCGGATTACCTCGCGGCGAATCAGCCTTGCCGCTTTAAAACTCACTGCATGGCATTGTTGTAACCGTTTCATCTACAACAGATTTTGTACTTTCACCCAATTGGCCGTTAGTGATTACCGTAAAGTCTTTAACTCCTTTGAGGTAACCGGTTAAATTCGCTGTATTCAAAAGTAAAGTTAGGTTATCGCTCCAGATGCCCATTGCATCGGGATTTCCGTTGTTACCATAATCAGCGCCAGTTAAGCTAATTTGCAGTAAATTATCCCCTGTCGATTGTTCGTTAGGTGGCGCAATAGTCGCTGAACCGGTTAGTGGCGTGACATAAGCATTAGGTGGAAACGTAGCCTGACTACCACGTTCTAAAGCATCCAAATGAGCTATTTTTAATGGTGCGCTGCCTCTGGCTGGATCAACAATTAGCTTAAGTCGCGTTAACCAGCCACCTGGGATCGTGGTGCCAACGCGAAAGCAATACTCCCCGCCTTTCATAAAGTTTTTGGCGCTAGTCGCGCTAGCGGCAGGTGACAAGGTGATGGCGAGGCAGATAGCTGTAAGGCAAGTTACTAATTTAATAGAGCGTAATGTGCTATTCATAAGTGTATTTCTCACTGGATTAAAAGTTATGTGGATAGTGGCTATCCTTAAAAGGCGTAATCACTAAGTTGAGTAGAGTGGACAGGCTTTTTTCCGCCCTATACGGCTACGCAGTTTATTTAGGCAAATAATTCCGATCTAAAGTTTGTGCTAAAGTGAAAGGTGATTCATACGGAAAAGTCGAATGAGGTAAATTCGTTTCCTTTACCGCAAACAGAATTGCTTTCGTATAGGCTTTCTCAAACTTCTGCTCTAACTGATGTTTTAAACTCGGATTATCTTCAATTAAATCGACAACTTCCAAGCGTTGTTCTTCAATGGTTGCAAGCCAGCTGTTACACCTTCTTTGTGACTGGTACACCCACTTTAATAAATGCCCTAATAATAAAGTAAGGCGGTGAATCAATTCGCGTTTTTCACTCGCGCCCATACTTTCTAGCTCCTCTATCAAATAATGGACGTCTAAATGGGTCAACTCCCCAGATTTTAAAATACTTGCTTGTTGATTTGTCCAAGCGTAAAAATCTTGTTCGTGCAAAGAGGCTGTCATGATTTATTCCATGCGGTCTTTTTCTTGAAAACGAGGGTATAACAGAAAGCGGTATCAACCCAATTAAAGACTAACCGACATTGTTCTAATAGAATTTTTACTCAACACAGGCAATGCCGCTATGGCTTCGCGCAATTTAGTTTCCCAACTGCGTCTTAATTGCGACATGTAATCATCATCGTCATCAAAACAATAATATTCGTTGAGGCTAAAGCTATTTTTACGGTAGATCAGCATTTCCACCGGGGCGCCAACACTGGCATTACTGCGAATGGTTGAATCCATTGAGACCAAGCAACAACGGGCGGCTTCGTCTATTGAGGTATCTGGTTTTAGAAAACGATCCAGTATGGGTTTGCCGTACTTGCTCTCGCCTATTTGTAAGAAGGGGGTATTTGCAGAACTGGTGATGCTATTGCCTTCGGAATAAACCATATACGCACCATGCGGTTCGTTGGCGATTTGTCCGGCGATAATAAAGGTTGCGGAAGGGTTGAAGGCAGATTGGCCTTGCGAGGTAAGGTGTTGTTTTTGCTTTTCTACGCTGATATGGCCTAAGTAATCGGCCGCTTCTGATAAACATTCGACCGTATTGATATTGATTTTGGCGTTTTTGATTTTATCGCGGTGCATTTGTTCTAATACCGCTTGAGTGGTCGCAAGGTTTCCGGCGCAAAGCAGGACAATTTTACGGTCGCTCTGGGTATCAAAAGGGTGCATTTTGCCGTGTGTGCTGACGTTATCAATACCGGCATTGGTCCTTGAATCAGATACCAAAATAAGTCCTTCGTTTATAGACGCTGCAATACAATAAGTCATAGTCAAGTGTGATCAAACGTTCAAAATGGCGGTCATTTTAAACTTTTTTATCCAGAAATGCGCTTAATTATGTGACGGTATTATAAAGATTCTCAACGCTGACCTGCATACTCGTAAGCTGTACCCCTGAGCCAAACTGATGAAATACGGAGACATCGGCAGCGTCACGCCCAAACGCAACAATAACTCTACCACCGGACAAATCATGCTGGGTTGGATCAAACGTGTACCAACGGTCGCCCACATACGCCTCAAACCAAGCGTGCATGTCCATAGGTTCCAGATTATTGAGATAGCCGACCACAATACGCGCTGGGATGCTGATACTGCGGCACAACGCAATACCCAAATGGGCAAGGTCACGGCACACCCCGTAGCCACGCTGATGTATTTCGGTCGCCGATAACGGTATATCGCTGGAACCGGGCAGATAATGTATTGAATATCTGATCCATTCGACAATTCTGTTCACTTGATCGTAGCCCGGCATGGCATCGCTGGTAATATCTCTAGCCAGCTCGCCAAAACGATCCGATTCGCAATAACGGCTAGGTAACAAAAAGACCAGAACCTCTTTGGGTAAATATTGTATTTCTACAAAATACGCGCCAGGCGCGGTATCACTACACTCAGCAACCAGCGCTTCCGCCGAGGTATTGATAAGTAACTTACCCCCTGGCGCAACCAGACGCTGACAGGAATTACCGTAGCTATCAGTACCTTCAATGACAGCTACATTAGGTTTTATCAGGTAAGTTTCACGCATAATCCATTGCTGAATGCCTCGGTAAGGACGCAGCATAAAAATCAATGCGGCGGCATCCTCTATCTGGAAACAAAGATTGCAACTGACTTTTAGTTTCATCGTGTGTCTTGTTGGCAAGCTTACCAACGTTAAACCCCCAGTACGTCAAGCTGGCTGTAGGCATGATTCAGCCACATTTTTACCCGCTGCCGATCAAGTAAACCCAAGGCATTAAGATGTTCAAGATCACGATTTCTGGCCGCCCAAAAACTGGAGTTATTACCGTCAATTTTCGTCATGATTGGTGTATATAAACGTTTTAATACCATTACTTTGGCATTCATAGCCAGCGCCCGGTCTTTAACACCGGAAAATTCCAGCAGCGTAAAATCTTCTTCCCTGAGCTGGTTTTGCACCAGTACATAGTTCAACTTCGAACCATAATGGTCTAACAATTTACTCAGCAATTCCACGCTGTCTTTACCCGAATCCATCACATTCCAGTAAGTCAGTGTAATACCTAATTCTTCCGCCACCTCCAGTACACCGGACTCATCAATCCACGTCGATAAGGGATAATGCGTTTGCGCCGCCAGATCAACTAAGATGCGTCGTTCCGGTTCGGCTGCTGCGGCGTCAATGATAGTATCGAGACTTTGATAATTATCAATCACCGTAGGCGAGGCATAATCAGCATAAAACCGCAGTAATGCACCATGTGAGCGATCGGTATCGAAACCAATAAACGGTATATTTCCGTCTATCATGTATTGCGCCAAGACCCGTGCAAGCACTGACTTGCCTACACCGCCTTTTTCGCCGCCGATAAAATGTATCGTTGTCATAAAGCCCTCGTTATTAGTTCAAGAAATTAAAAATCACCACATTGTAGTGAAGGTATCGTTACTCCAATCGCAACACATCTACCGAAACCGATAAGGTATGCTGCCCTCCCCCAAAAGCAATGCCCTTGAGCGGGGTGACATCCGCATAATCACGCCCCCATGCCAGCGTAATATGTTGATCGTAGGGTAATTTATTGTTGGTTGGATCAAAATCAAGCCAGCCGGTACCCGGTAAATAAACCGCAAACCAAGCATGGGAGGCATCTGCGCCGACTAATCGCTGTTGACCCGGTTCAGGTTGAGTCTCCACATACCCACTGATATAACGCGCCGCAAGCCCAAAGCTACGCAAGCAGCCGATAGCCAAATGGGCAAAATCCTGACAAACGCCACGTCGATGACTAAGCACATCAGATAATGGTGTTGCAATCGTCGTAAATGAAGGGTCGTAAGTAAAATCGATGTAAATTCGCTGCATTAAATCGCGAACAACGTCTATTAACAGGCGATTAGGTTGAAATGAAGCTTGCGCATAATCGGCAAGTGCCTGACTACTGGTGACCATCGGCGAGTCTAAAACGTAGTACCGCGCATCCAGTATTTCCAGATTGAAATCCTGATGTTGGATCTGATCCTGACTACCTTGGTTTTGGGACTGATTTTGACTTTGAAATGGCAACTGTACCTGATCCGTCCCGTCTTGCAGCATATTACGCACTTGTTCCCAAGCCAATGGCTTAGATAAATCGCTGATAATGTCGTGCCTAGGAAATACGGTTATCTCACTGATTGCAGTGACCACCAATTGTTTATGCGATTGTTGGATGGCGAAATAGGTGACTCGGTTACCGAAAAAATCAATGAATTCGTAAAAATCAGTCGGCGTGGGTACAATCTCAAAATGGCTGGATTCACAACGTTGTCGCCAGAAATCACGAGGCAGTAATCTTGCCTCATTCTGACATAACCCCACGGCCTGACTATAATTGTAAACGGTAGTATGGGTGATGCGGTATTTCATAACTCATCTTCCGTAGGCTTGTTCACCATCATCAATTGCGACGTTTGCGAATGACTAAAATACGACCGCGCAATAACTTCTGCAACACGCCATAACAGTTCAGTGGTATTAGCCAGTAAACGATCAAGTTCGGCATAAATCCCTGAATCTTCATCATCTTTAAGTAAATCAACCACGTTGCTTAAGCGCAAATCCGTATAAGCTTTCAGGATTAATCGCTCTTCCTCGCTCAACTGACCTTTACCACGCTCTCGAGGTAATGCGTCGATATGTGCTGATAGTTGCAATAACTGGTAGGCTACTGAGCGCGGATGTGTTTCATCAAGCAACAAAAGCTCCAGCAACATCGGCAACTGGATTACTGAACGGTAACGCCGCTGATAAATCGTCAAGCTATCCGTTGAAAACAAGACGGCTTCAAGTATCTGATATTGAACAGCCGGATCATGTCGAGATACCACGGTGGCACGTAGCAAAGCGATCAATACCAAGGCGCGTTCTACTCGACGACCACTGTCCAGCATCAACCAACCCGCCTCCCGAGTCATGCTATCACTGGTTAAACCCGCAAACGTGACAATGCCAGCAATTAATTCATCCAAACCACTTTGCAAGGTTTCTACGGTCAGCTCATTATTCATCGCGCGTTGCTGCCAACGATGCTGAATATTATCAACACTGCGCCAGGTATCCTGTGACCACAAATCGCGAATACTGAAAGCGGATTGCACAAAAATTTGAATATTGGCCGCCAGCGAGCCAACACGTTTGCTGTCTCTGACCAACGAAAAAAGCTCGGCCTCAGGCGCTGCCAATAACTTTTCACCGCCCCTCACAAAGCCAGGATACGTCGCCGTCACTTGAGTCAGCGTACACAATAATACGGTAAGACATTCGGTGTCTTTGGCATCGTTAAACTCTAAGGTATCACGATATTTCAATACCACCGTTCGCAATAACCGCGCCGCCCCGTCAGTGCGCTCCAGATAGCGGCCAACCCAAAACAAATGATCAGCGGCACGACTCGTCAAGGGTTCGGTCACCGCCGCGATCAGCGAATGACGCCCCCCCTTAATCAACCCAGGTTGCGGTATTACTGTCGCCGGTTTTTCAGGCTCAGACGCTAGTACCCAGGTATCTTTACTAATCCCCCCCGCCTGATTAGAAACAATAGAATCACCCTTCTCACGCGCAACCCGGGTCAGTCCGCCTGGCATCACCTGATAATCCTCGCCACTAGCAACCACAAAATTACGCAACACGGCATTGCGTGGTTCAATATGATGGTCGATAAACGCCGGTACGGTAGAAAAGCTGACACATTCTTGACCAACAAATAAATAAGGCTTGGCACGAATAGCATCGCGTAAGGTATCTCGTGCTTTACTGCTTAAAGCACTACCAAAGATAACCTCATTACCGTGCTTGCGGTTAATCGGCTTGATAGTCAGTTTGTCAAGATTATGTAAGACAAAATCACGCTCACGGCGCTGCCCACACCACCAAGTAGCTACTGACGGCAACCGTAGCTCTTGATTTAAAAAATGTCGGCATAACCGAGGTAAAAAGGCCAGCAAGCCAGGATTTTCAAGTACGCTACTCCCTAACGGATTGGCAATGGCCACATTACCGCGCCGAACGGCTTCCAACAGTCCTGCGACACCCAGCCGCGAATCACTACGCAATGCCAGCGGATCACAAAAAGAATCATCGACACGGCGTAAAATAACATCAACCGGTTGCAATCCTTCCAATGACTTGAGCCAAACATAACCATCTCGCACCGTCAGGTCATCACCCTGAACTAGCGTGTAACCCAGATAAGAGGCCAAATAAGCATGTTCAAAATAGGTTTCATTAAAAGGGCCGGGAGTCAGTACCACGATGCGCGGATTGTCTTTATTATGCAGCGCAATAGAAGCAAGCCCTGTGCTTAACCCTTTGAAAAAACCCGAGAGCCGTTGTACTTGAGTTTCCCGAAAAATATCCGGAAGAATACGCGTCATCACCGTGCGATTTTCCAGTGCATAACCCGACCCAGATGGCGCTTGGGTACGGTCATCCAATACCCAAAGTCGTCCTTTTGGACCACGCACTAAATTTGCCGAATAAATCGTCAATTGCCTGTTCTGATTCGGCAAAGTGCCGACACAAACCGGCAAAAAACCATGATGCGCAAAAACCAGCTCGGCCGGCAACAAGCCTTTTTTTAACAGGGTTTGCTTGCCATAGATATCTTTTAGGATCAGATCCAACAACTCGGCACGCTGTTTAAGACCAGCTTCAATTCCTGTCCATTCTTCGCCGCTAATCAGCAATGGCACCGGATCAAGACGCCACGGACGTGTCAGCTTGTGTTCATCACCATAGACATTGTAAGTGACGCCATTTTCACGCAATAACCGTTGGGCTTCACGACGGCGACGATCAATTTCAACACTCCCCAAAGCTTCCATCGCCTTAATAAAACGATCCCAGTAAGGCAATACCTTGTGTTCTGTCGCAAGCATTTCATCGTAGACGCCTAGCCGGGTCTCGTAAAATTGCACACCAATATCGTTAGCTGCTGTCTCTGTATTACGCACGCACTAAGCCTTTGTATGTTGTCATATCTTTATACAGCGTTTTCAGGTCAAGTTAGGATGCCATGACTGCCAGTCCTCAAAGGACTGGCAGTCATCCTGTTGCCGAGTGTGTCGTACTTGTTCCTAACCGACATTGAAACCGCTGTAAGTTGAAACAAGACTACCGGCTCCGATGCCGCAAATCCAATGTAAAGGGATACTCGTCACTCAACTCCTCGACGGGAGGTGCCATCGGTCTTGGCGCTGCCTCACTCACCGTAAAGGTATTCAATACCGGTTTATCTGACGGTTCAGCGGGCAGCGCGGTCAACGGTGGGCGAATAATCGCGCCAGGGGTATGCCCATAATCCCAAAAGCGTGTGATGCGCCGCGCTTCCGCTTCGAAGCTATTAACCGGGAACGCATCATAACTGCGTCCGCCAGGATGAGCGACATGATAAGTACAACCGCCAATCGCATGACCATTCCAGGTATCAATCACGTCGAATATCAACGGCACATGTGGGCTAATAGTCGGGTGCAACGCTGACGGTGGTTGCCATGCCCGATAACGCAAACCGGCGACATATTCCCCTTTACGTCCGGTGCTGCGCAATGGCAAGCGCCGACCGTTACAAGTCAAGACATAACGTCCTTCGGTAAAACCCGTGACCTGAACTTGCAGACGTTCCACCGATGAATCAACATAACGTGCCGTGCCTGTGCTGCTGACTTCTTCACCCAACACATGCCAAGGTTCGATAGCAAAACGTAACTCCAATTCCATCCCATCAATCATCGTCGTACCGTAACGCGGAAAACGGAATTCAAAAAACGGCGCTAACCATTCCAATTCAAACCCATAACCGGCACGTTGCAAATCTTTAACAACGTGCTTCATATCTTCGCGCACATAATGCGGCAACATGAAACGGTCATGCAGTTCCGTGCCCCAGCGTACCAGATCATGTTTATACGGTTCGCGCCAGAACCACGCGATTAGCGAACGCAGCAAAACCATTTGCACCAACGACATGCGGGCATGAGGCGGCATTTCAAACGCACGCAACTCCAAAATGCCCAAACGCCCCGTCGCGCTATCAGGCGAATACAGCTTGTCGATACAAAACTCGCTACGGTGGGTATTGCCGGTGATGTCAGTCAATAAATGCCGCAATAACCGATCGACCAGCCACGGCGCGGGCACTTCGCCTTCAGGCATTTGCTGGAACGCAATTTCCAGCTCATACAGTTTTTCATCGCGACCTTCATCAACGCGCGGCGCTTGGCTAGTCGGACCGATAAACATGCCGGAAAATAAATAGGATAACCCCGGATGATGCTGCCAATACGTTACCAAACTGCGCAATAAATCAGGGCGACGCAATAACGGACTATCGGTCGGCGTTTGCGCACCGACAGTGATATGGTTGCCGCCGCCAGTCCCCGTATGGCGACCGTCCAGCATGAATTTTTCGGTACCTAATCTGACCTGAAAGGCCTGCTCATACAAAACAGTGGTTTTTTCAACCAGTTCCTGCCAACTTTTGGACGGATGGATATTGACTTCAATAACCCCCGGATCAGGCGTCACCATCAAGCGTTCGATACGGTAATCACGCGGCGGCTCATAGCCTTCAATAACCACAGGCAAGGCCAGTTTTTCTGCCGTAGCCTCAACAGCAGCGATCAAATCCAAATAATGTTCCAACAGCGACAACGGCGGCATGAAAATATGCAGACGCCCATCTCGTGGCTCCACACAAACCGCCGTATGCGGAATTTCTACAATAACGGTGTCGTCATCACCCGATGCCTGCGCAGTAATTTCAGGATGCGCGTTGCGTTTTTCTTCAAGGTAACTATAGCGACGAGCAACTTCGCCGTAATAATCACCCAGCTCGGGCAAATCAGTGAATAGGCTCTGCGGCTCTTGGGTATCGCGTTTGTCAGGCGCAACCCAGGGCAAGCTGTCCAACGGCATCCGCATACCCATTGGTGAATTCCCCGGAATCAAAAATAGCTGTCCCCGACGAAAATCCCACGGCCCACTCTGCCAATTTTGTTCAGACCAGTTCCATTTAATGGGCAGCGCAAAACCTATCGGTTGACCTAAATCGGCATCCAGTAATTTGGCGATCGTTTTACGTTCAATCGAATCTTTCAGATTGACTTTTAACGGATTAATATTCACCGGTAAATTGCCTTCCTGCCACAAATAATAAAAGTTATCTTCGTAGGCAGTGGCGATATGCCGTTGCTTGGCACCCAAATGTTGAGTCAAGTGCTGAACAAACTGCTGGGCATGTTTTACAGTATGTCCATAGTCCTTGTTAATATCAGCCAACAACTCAACATTACGCCAAGCCGATACCCCATCTTTGCGCCAAAATATGCCATATTGCCAACGCGGCAAAGGTTCACCGGGATACCATTTACCTTGTCCATAATGCAGCATCGCGCCTTTAGCGAAGACATCACGCAAGCGTTTGGTCAATTCTTGTGCGCGTTCGCGCTTGTGCGCACCATCAGCGTGCGTATTCCACTCATCACCTTCCATATCATCGACAGAAACAAAAGTCGGCTCGCCTCCCATCGTCAACTTGACATCATCTTCGATAAATTGCCTGTCAACCTGCAGACCCAACGCATCAATGTTGTACCATTGCTCGTCGGTATACGGTTTGGTGACGCGTGGATCTTCATGTAGCCGCTCCACAGTGTTGCTGAACTCAAACTCCACTTCGCATTTATCGGTACCGCCGGTTACCGGTGCTGCACTAGCAGGGTTCGGTGTACAAGCGAGCGGAATATGGCCTTCACCGGCGAGCAAACCAGAGGTGGGATCAAGCCCTATCCAGCCCGCGCCAGGAATATACACTTCCGTCCACGCATGTAAATCAGTGAAATCCTGCTCAGGACCAGAAGGCCCATCCAGCGATTTAATATCAGCAGTGAGTTGCACCAGATAACCTGACACAAAACGCGCTGCAAGCCCCATATGACGTAGGATTAGCACCAACAACCACGCGGAATCACGACAAGAACCGCTACGTTTCGTCAAAGTTTCTTCGCAACTTTGTATGCCTACTTCCATGCGAATGTTGTAGCTAATGGCCTGAAACAACTCACGGTTTACATCGACCAGAAAGTCATTGATAGTGCGTTTGGTCAGATCAAAATCATTCACCCACTGTGTTAACAACTCGCCGCTTTCGGTAATTTCAAGATAGGGTTGTAATTCCTTAGCCAATTGTGATTCGTAGTTAAAAGGGTATTGTTCGGCATAAGCTTCGACAAAGAAATCAAACGGATTGATAACCGTCATATCCGCAATAACTTCAACTTCAACGCTGAGTTTGCGGCATTTTTCAGGGAAAACAACGCGTGCGAGAAGATTACCAAACGGATCTTGCTGCCAATTGATGAAATGTTCTTCAGGCTCAATGCGTAAGCTGTAGCCCTTAATAGGTGTGCGGCTATGCACTGCCGGACGCAAGCGGAACACATGCGGCGACAGGGACACCGCCCTATCAAAGCTGTAGATGGTTTTGTGACGAAGAGCCACTTTAATTGTCATAGTCGTTTTTCCTTACCTGTTTGAGATGAAATTAAAGGCCGTTAGCCATCTTAAGCTTCGCGAACAATCAATTTAGGAATAGATACAGTGTGTGTCAGCTTTATTATGAAGCAAGCACTGTACCAAACATTTCGTTTTTATATTTGTCTTAGACCAACATTGCAATGTGATGTTTATATAAGGTGGGCTTGTTTGAATCATACTAAAGACAGTCCCTCAGATAGCCAAATGCACCATATCCGTCACCACAACCACTTTATTGGTTTACATTCGGTGCAATTAAACCTGAAATAACCGCATACACAAACTCAAAGACAAAAAACAAATTAAATATCAAAGCGTTAAAATAATTAAAAATTGGCACTATAAATGCTTTATTCTATTACACGTAATCATCGTCGTGTCCACCTCCTCGTGTGATAATTGCTTTTATTAAAGCGCCAGCGCGTTACTTATTACCAAGGTAACGCGCTTTTTTTTGCCTGCTATTCTGTGGGGTCAATACAGGCAAAAGCCCATCACGCCCTCAAATGAGGCATACTAACGCCAAAATGGGTCGCTCTAAAAAGCGCTTGAGTTTAATTATTTACAACAGCCTGTCCATGTCAGTTTTTATTGCGGTATTTTTTTGGACATTAGCAATAACACTAACTGATGGCACATTTTATGCTGAATTATTTTTAAACTCATTCCAAATTATAATAAAGCCATGAAATCAATCTGGGAAAACTATAAAACCGATATCGCCTATGATGAGCTGATGTTTTCGGAGTTTCAACCGCGCCCTATCAGTCACAGCTTATGCCAATATTTAAATTCGCTTAAAAAAAATGATATTGATAAACGCAAAATGGCTGCCGAACTGGCGATCATGGAAATGGGCATCACCTTCACCGTTTATAGTGATGAAGGCAATATAGATAGAGCGTGGCCTTTCGATATTATTCCGCGAATTATCGATGCCAAAGAGTGGCGCATCATTGAAAAAGGCTTAAAGCAACGCTTAACGGCCTTAAACTGCTTCATCAGCGATGTTTACGACCAACAGCATTTCATCAAGGAAGGTAAAATCCCTAGCGAAACTATCAATACCTCCAAAAATTTTCGCAAGGAATGTATTGGCATGAAGCCTAGCCATAATGTCTGGGCAAACATTTGCGGCACTGATTTGGTGCGTGACAAAGACGGCATTATGTATGTGCTGGAAGACAATCTACGCGTCCCTTCGGGGGTATCCTACATGCTAGAAAATCGTGTCATTACCAAACGTGTCTTCCCTGAATTGTTGCAGGACATCAATATTTTGCCCATAGACGATTATCCGACTCAACTCCAGGATATGCTGTCATCTATTGCGCCATTACCCAATAACAAGCCACGCATTGTTGTCCTGACACCGGGTATTTACAACTCAGCTTATTTTGAACATGCTTACTTGGCACAACAAATCGGCGCACAACTGGTGGAAGGCAGTGATTTGGTCGTTAAACAGGATGACTGTGTCTATATGCGAACTATCGAAGGCCTGGAAAAAGTCGATGTTATCTACCGGCGCATAGACGATGATTTCCTTGATCCCGAGGTGTTCCGAAAAGACTCTAGCTTGGGCGTACCCGGCCTGATGCGAGCATGGAAAGCCGGCAATGTCGCCTTAGCTAATGCGCCCGGTGCCGGCGTTGCTGACGACAAGGTGGTGTATGCTTATGTGCCGGAAATGATCCGTTATTATCTTAATGAAGAGCCAATACTACCCAACGTGCCGACTTATCTATGCAGTAATAAAGAAGATCTGGATTATGTATTGGAACATCTAGCGGAACTGGTGGTAAAGCCCGCAAATGAGTCGGGTGGCTATGGCATGTTGGTAGGGCCGCATTCCACCGCCAAGGCTGTTGAAGCCTTCCGTAAGGTCATTCAGGCCGATCCACGCAATTATATTGGTCAGCCTACATTATCTATTTCCACCGCACCTACCTTGTGCAAAGGCAAGCTCGAACCCCGACATATCGACCTGCGACCTTTTATTCTGCAAGGCGAAAATACCTTTGTCACCGCTGGCGGTTTAACTCGCGTTGCCCTCAAAAAAGGCTCATTAGTCGTTAACTCGTCGCAAGGCGGCGGCAGTAAAGATACCTGGATTATTAATAGGGAGGAAAAATGATGCTATCTCGTTCCGCAGAACGCCTGTATTGGCTGGCGCGTTATATAGAGCGTACTGAAAATACCGCCAAGCTGGTCAGTGTCCACATGAACCTGTTGATGGATTTACCTAAAGGTGTGGAAATGGGCTGGCAACAACTCATCCGCATCAACGGTGCCGAAGCAGTCAATAAATTTTATGAAGGCAACAAATTAGCCAATGAACGTAATATCACCCGCTTTCTGTTAACCGATGCGAGTTATCCCGGCTCTTTGTTTTCCTCACTGAGTGCCGCACGAGAAAACATCCGTACCACGCGGGAATTATTGCCTGATGAAGCCTGGCAGCAAGTCAATGAAATGTACCTGTTTGCTAAAAATAATCTGGAAACCATTGCAAATCGTCGTAGCCGAGTGCTGTTCCTTAACGAAATTCTCAAAGGTTGCCAACGCTTTACCGGCTTGTTGTCCGGTTATATGAGCCACCATCATCCCTACCGCTTTATCCGTCTGGGCAGAAATCTTGAGCGTGCCGATATGACCAGCCGCATCCTAGATTTGGCATCTTTGTTATTATCAGAGTCACGTAGCGACGAATTGCGTCAATACGAAACCATTTTATGGATGAACATTTTGACCGCGCTGAATGCGTTGTTAATGTATCGCCAACATATGCGCAGCCGAATTGAAGGCGACGATGTGCTTAATTTTCTATTGCTGGATAACAACTTGCCGCGCTCAATCAGTTGTTGTCTATTAGAAATATCCGATTGCATTAACGAACTACCAAACCATGATTCGTTACCTGAAAAACTACTAGAGCTGGAAGCTTATGTACAAGCTATCGACACCCATCAAACCACGCAACCGCAATTGCGTGGCATTCTTGATGATCTACAAAACAAGCTAGGGGAGCTGCATAAACAAATTGCTGATAACTGGTTTTTACGAATGGCCGTCGAGTAAATTGGTAAATCCTTTTTTTAAAACAGGTCGCCCGTTTTATCTTGTGATTTCCTTGAGGTAGGGGTTAAATTACACCGATTTTGTGACTTACCCAGAATAAACCATGGAAATCTACCTAGTCGGCGGCGCGGTACGCGATAAATTACTTAAACTTCCCGTGATCGAACAGGACTGGGTAGTGATAGGAGAAACACCAGAATCAATGCTGAAACAAGGATTTAGACCGGTCGGCAAAGATTTTCCAGTATTCTTGCATCCTCAAAGCCATGAAGAATATGCGCTCGCCAGAACCGAACGTAAAACCACGCATGGCTATAAGGGCTTTAGTGTCCATGCGGCGCCGGATGTAAGCCTGGAAGACGATTTAATCCGCCGGGATTTGACTATCAACGCGATGGCAATGACGCCAGAAGGCCAACTGATTGATCCTTACGGTGGTCAACAAGATTTACAGCAACGGCTTTTCCGCCATGTCTCCCCGGCTTTCTGTGAAGATCCGGTACGAATTCTACGGGTTGCACGCTTCGCCGCCCGTTATCGACATTTGGGTTTCAAGATCGCAGATGAAACCCGAACGCTAATGCAATCAATGGTGAGTACAGGCGAAGTGGATTATTTAGTGCCGGAAAGAGTCTGGTCTGAACTGTTTAAAGCACTGAATGAAAGCTCGCCGGCAGCGTTTTTTTACACCTTAAAAGATTGCGGCGCGCTAGCAAAAATTTTCCCTGAACTGGATAATTTATTTGGCATCCCGCAACCGGCGCAACATCATCCAGAAATTGACACCGGCGTACATAGCCTGATGAGTCTGGAGCAAGCGGCGTTGTTATCGTCCAGTCCCGAAGTACGTTTTGCCGCATTAGTCCATGATTTAGGTAAAGCCGTTTCGCCTAAAGACAAGCTTCCGCACCATTACCGCCATGAAACCAATGGCCTACCTATTCTGGATGCGCTCTGCCAACGGCTGCGTGTGCCGAATACGTTTAAAGCATTGGCACAACAGGTTATGCAATATCACACCCATTGTCACCAAGCCGCGCACACCACGCCCGCCACACTAACCGATACCTTGGCTGCATTAGGTGCGTTCAAAGCGACTAATACGCTAAATGCCTTTTTATCGGCATGTGAAGCGGATGCTCGCGGCAGAACAGGATTTGAAAACCGCGATTATCCCCAAGCTGATATTTTCAGGCTTGCCGCCAAAGCGGCAAGTACAGTAGATACCTCGAGTGTTTTAACAGGTAAACTACAAGGCGCACAAATCGGCGCCGCCATCCGTCAATTGAGAATTAGAGCCGTTGCTGACGTTATCAGTCCTGTAAAATACCAAACGAAATCTCCAACCCTTTGCGGGTAACTTAACCCACTCAATCTTAAATTTAACGCTATGCCCTCTTTTGACATTATTTCCGAATTTGATAAACACGAAGTTAAAAACGCAGTCGACCAAGCCAGCAAAGAAGTCGATACCCGTTTTGATTTTAAAGGCACTGAGTCATCGTTTGAATTGACCGACGAAAAATTGATCATGATTTCTGAATCCACGTTCCAGTTACAGCAAATGTTCAGTGTCGTCTGTACTAAACTAAGCCGTCGCGGTGTTGATATTGCCTGCCTTGAAGTCGGTGAAGCCAAAGGCAGCGGTAAACTGATGCGTCAGGAAATTACCCTGAAACAAGGCCTAGATTCAGTCATGGCGAAGAAAATCGTCAAATTGATTAAAGATAAAAAAATGAAAGTGCAAGCCGCTATTCAAGGCGATCAGGTGAGAGTCACCGGAAAAAAACGCGATGATTTGCAAGAGGTGATTAAAATGTTGAGAGAAGAAAAACTGGAAATGCCGCTACAGTTCGAAAATTTCAGAGAATAAAGCTGGGTACAGACGTTGCAATGCAACCAATCGGTACACATGGATCGCTTAACTTAATGGCAGTGACGCAAGACCCGTATAGGCCAGTATAGAATCTGGCTTTTCCCCGATAGCAGACAGAAATTTTTTGCCACAATTGTCGGGCAAAGATAGTTTAAAGCTGCCTGACTGATAATAGCGACATTAGTCGATATTGTCTTTGCATATTGGACAGGCAATTCATAGGTTTTGCGGAATTGTGTCTGTTTGCCCAAATAAGTAATCAATCAAAAATTTTAGTATATTTTGGCTAGGCAATAGTGGCGGTCAGGCCGGCGACATCTGGTTTTACAAGGATTAAACATGTACGACACCAAACCTCTGCTGATCAATAGCGACTTTCCGGCGATTTTCCGCAAGCTGCTGCACACTTTGCAAATTAACTTGGGCTATCTATGCAATTTGAGTTGTGTGCATTGTCATGTCAATGCCGGGCCAAAACGCACCGAGATGATGAGCAGGGAGACCATAGACCAAGTGCTGGCGTTGGCTGAGGCCGCCAATAGCCATACGCTGGATTTGACCGGCGGCGCACCGGAAATGCACCCCGATTTTCGCTATCTGGTGCAGGCTGCACGCGATCGGGGTATCGAAGTGATTGACCGCTGTAATCTGACCATTTTGGAAGATCCTGATTACAACGATATTGCAGCGTTTCTGGCTACGCAGCAGGTAAATATCGTCGCCTCCTTACCGTGTTATTTGGAAGACAACGTCGACAAACAACGCGGCAAAGGTGTGTTCAAAGACAGCGTGGCAGCCTTGCAACGTCTTAATCGCTTGGGTTACGGCCAGGCGGACAACCCCTTACAGCTTAATCTGGTCTACAACCCGCAAGGCGCGGTATTACCGCCTGATCAGCACCAACTGGAACAGGCTTACAAACAGCATTTGCAGCAGCACTACGGCATTGTCTTCAACCGCCTGTATGCCATCGCCAACATGCCGATCCAGCGTTTTGGCAGCATGTTGATCAGTCAAGGCCAGTTTGAAGGCTATCTAAGATTATTAAAAGATAATTTTCGCACAGACAACCTCGACAATCTGATGTGCCTGAATACCCTCAGTATCGACTGGCAAGGCTACGTTTACGATTGCGACTTCAACCAGATGCTGGCGTTGCCGATGGGAGCAGTTGCCAAACCCAGAGTACATGTCAGCGAGTTGAATCCACAATTGTTGCAAAACACGCCGATTGCCACCGCCGCCCATTGCTATGGCTGCACGGCCGGTCAAGGCAGCAGTTGTGGCGGGGCTTTAGTAACTCAAGAAGCCTTTGTGCCGTTGCCCAAAACCGCTGGGAGCGCTGCATGAAGCTATCCAAAATAGTCTTTCTGCTGGTCAGTATCGGCATAATCACCTTGTTTTTTGGCTTCGATTTTCAACATTATCTGACACTGGACAATCTGAAATCGCAGCACACGGCGATAGCCGACTATCGCCAAAATCATCCGCTGCTAGCGATTGCGCTTTATGCCACGTTGTATATCGCAGTTACCGCTTTGTCGCTGCCGGGGGCGGCGATATTGACGCTGGCCGGAGGCGCGGTATTCGGCGTCTTGTGGGGTACCCTGATTGTCTCGTTCGCTTCCAGCATCGGCGCGACCCTGGCGTTTCTGGCGGCTCGGTTTTTGTTACGCGACTGGGTCAAATCCAGGTTCAGCACCCGTTTACAGGCTATCGATGAAGGCGTGAATCGTGACGGCGCCTTTTATTTGTTCACATTGCGTCTGGTGCCTTTGTTTCCGTTCTTCATGATAAATCTGGTCATGGGGTTGACACCCATCAAGGCAAGGACGTTTTACTGGATCAGTCAGGTCGGGATGCTGGCGGGAACGGTGGTTTATGTCAATGCGGGCACCCAGTTAGCGAAAATCGACTCCTTGTCCGGTATTCTCTCCCCCGCACTGCTGGGCTCGTTTGCCTTGCTAGGTCTTTTCCCTTTGGTGGCGAAAAAAATGCTCGAATTCATCACTCAACGCGAAATTTACGCGAATTGGACTAAACCGGCCCGCTTCGACAACAACTTGGTGGTGATCGGTGCCGGTGCCGGCGGCTTGGTGTCGGCTTATATCGCCGCTGCCGTCAAAGCCAAAGTCACGCTGATAGAACAGCACAAAATGGGCGGTGACTGTCTGAATACCGGCTGCGTTCCATCCAAGGCGCTGATCCGCTCGGCCAAGCTGCTATCGCATATCAAACGCGCTAAGGAATTCGGCATAGCCAAAGCGGAAGTCGAATTTGATTTCGCTACCGTAATGGAGCGAGTGCAACAGGTCATTAAAACCGTAGCACCGCACGATTCAATCGAACGTTATACCGAATTGGGCGTTGAGGTAATTCAGGGTACCGCTAAAATCGTCTCGCCTTGGGAAGTTGAAGTGACGACCGCCGATGGCAGCAAAACCATCACCACGCGCTCGATTGTCATCGCCGCCGGTGCACGGCCTTTCGTGCCGCCGATTCCCGGCATCGAACAGATCAATTATCTGACTTCAGAAAATGTCTGGAATTTGCGCGAAAGACCGAAGCGCCTGCTAGTGTTGGGTGGCGGCCCGATAGGCTGCGAACTGACGCAAACCTTCGCCCGCTTGGGTAGTCAGGTGACACTGGTGGAAATGGCGCCGCGCATTATGGCCCGCGAAGACCAGGACGTATCCCAAGCGGTGATGGCTCGTTTCCAACAAGAAGGCGTAGATGTGCGGGTCAATCACACCGCCAAGCAATTCATCGTCGAAAATGGCGAAAATATTTTGCTTGCCGAAAATGACGGGCAAACCGTTAGGATTGTATTCGACCAAGTGCTGATCGCTATCGGCCGCGCTGCCAATGTCCAAGGCTATGGCGTTGACCAATTAGGCATTACTTTGTCGCCGCGCAACACCATAGCCACCAACGCCTTTCAGCAAACCAACTATCCCAATATCTTCGCTGTCGGCGATGTGGCGGGGCCGTATCAATTTACCCACACCGCCGCGCATCAGGCCTGGTATGCGGCAGTGAACGCTTTGTTTGGCCAGTTCAAAAAGTTTCGCACCGATTATTCGGTGATTCCGTGGTCGACCTTTACCGACCCAGAAGTCGCCCGCGTTGGCCTGAATGAGCAGGATGCGCAAGCGCAGGGCATCGCTTACGAAGTGTCAACCTATGGCATCGACGATCTGGATCGGGCAATTGCCGATAGCGAAGCGCATGGTTTTGTCAAAGTTTTGACCGTGCCGGGTAAGGATAAAATTCTTGGTGTTACTTTCGTCGGCGAACATGCTGGCGACTTGATCGCCGAGTTCGTGCTGGCGATGAAACACGGCATTGGTCTGAATAAAATTTTAGGCACAGTTCACATCTATCCGACCTTGGCCGAAGCCAACAAATATGTTGCAGGCGTTTGGAAACGCAATCATGCCCCCACGGCTTTGCTGAACTGGGTGAGCCGTTACCATGCCTGGCGACGTAACGATTGAAGAATAAGGTTTCAAATGATGACTTTTCAAATCAGTATCGTAATACCAGTGTTTAACGAAGCCGAAAACCTAGCTACCAAACTACCTGCCTTGCAAGAACTACGTGACCACTGTCAATTACTGCTAGTCGATGGCGGTAGTCACGACGACAGCCCGGTTATCGCCGAGTCTCTAGTGGATAAGGTCATATTTAGTCCGCGCGGCAGGGCTCGGCAAATGAACGCGGGGGTAGCGCAGGCCGATGCCGATGTGTTGCTGTTTCTACATGCCGATACCCAATTACCGAATGATGCGGCTAGCTTGATTAGCCAAGCCATTGCTAAAGGTTTCCACTGGGGTCATTTCGATGTGGTATTCGACACCCCCCAACCTATTTTCAAACTGATTGCCTTCATGATGAATCATCGCTCGCGACTGACCGGCATCGCCACCGGCGACCAGTGTTTATTCGTGACTCGGCAAGCTTTTCAGTCAGTCGGCGGATTTCCGCAGATTGCCTTGATGGAGGATATTGCCATCAGCAGCAAACTGAAAAAACGGGGCAGCCCCTGTTGTTTAAAGGCCAACGTGGTGACCTCAGCCCGGCGCTGGCAACAACACGGGATATTCAAAACCATCTTGCTGATGTGGTGGCTACGATTAGCTTATTTTTTTGGTGTCCATCCTGACGATCTGGCAATGCGTTACTACGGGAGATTGTGATGGAAACTACACTACGCTTCGGTGTGTGTTCGTCGTTATTTTATGGTTGATAACGCGGTTTTTGAGTTGGCAATAACGTCGATATTGGCTTATTAATCTGAACCTAGCGGCTTTAGAAATGACATACTGAGATGACGACCGGACTGAGCGATTTCCGCGACACTAAAGAACTGGGGTTCCTGCAATTATTGGCGATGCCATTTCAGCCTTTGCGCAAGCACTGAACGATGGCTTATCAATTTCCAGACAGCGTGTTGCTGGTCTTCTGTAAAGCGCCGATAGCGGGGCAAGTGAAAACCCGTTTGCAACCGGAATTGTCCGCCGAACAAGCCGTAGCCGCACATATCAATTTGACATGGATGACGCTGGATCGCGCCTTTCAACAGCAATTTTGTCCGGTCGTACTGTGTTGCTCGCCTGACAGCGAACATTCATTTTTTCAGCAATGCGCCAAGGATTACCCGCTAATGCTAACCCAGCAATGCGGTAATGATCTGGGAGAACGTATGCACAACGCGTTGACAGAGGCGTTATCAAAGTATCGACATGCCGTGCTGATGGGTTGTGACTGCCCCAGTTTGACCGTAGTCGATTTAGAGCAGGCTCTGCTGATGCTGCATACTGGCTCAGATGTGGTGATGGCACCGACCGAAGATGGGGGGTATGTGCTGATCGGACTAAATGAGCCGCAGCCAAATTTATTTTATGGCATGACCTGGAGTACCGCCCATGTCATGCTGGAAACCCGTCACCGAATAGCCAAAGCAAGATTGAAGTTATATGAGCTGGATAAACAATGGGATGTCGATACCATTGCAGATTGGCAACGCTATGGTTTGCTTGAAAAAAAATAGCCGATTATCTGACGGGGGAATTATCCATGTATTTTGAAATCAGTCGTGATCGGGTAATGGTCTGAGTTGTTGATGGTAGAAAGTGTTTCTTTTTTAACCACAGCCTTAATCACTTGATCAGGTGTCCGTAAAAACCGGAGAAGATCAAATTAATGTAATACCCACGAAAGTTATGATAAGGTTGATCTTGCCATGTAACTAATTAAATAGGCTGAATATCTAAGCAGTTGCAGGTCTAATAAAAATAACTATAACGAGGGTATTACATGAAATTATTAAAAAGCGCAGTCATCGCTACGACATTGGCACTTTCTTTAGGCTCTTTTTCGACAACTGCCGCTGTCTGTTTAGGGATGGCATGTATGTATAACAGAATGACTCCAGTTGAAGGCATTAACGCTACGTTAGATCAAGTTAATGAAGCATTGGAAGCTATTCAGGTAAGAAACAGCGGTGGCGCTGCAGGCACTGACAAAGATAGTGACGATCTCATTATCAATACCATCAAAGAAGCCTTGAAATTAAGTAAGGAAATCAATGCCAATGATAAACTCGATCGCAATCGTAACCGGGCTAATGATTATTTGAAAAAAGCGCGAGTAGCTGTGCAGGAAGGTGATTTGGCTAAGGCAACGGAGCAACTAAACGAAGCTGAAAAGCGTTTTTCAGACCTTAAAAGTATGATCGACTTAACTCAGGCCGATAGGGCATCACAACAGACTCACATGCTAAACCGTATTTTGGATACCCGCGATAGTGCAGCGGGTGCTCGTAAATAATATTTTTTGGTTCTTCCTGAACTTGCGGGATTATCCTGCACTGCTGACCAAGCTCTACGACAACCTAACCGCTTTCTTCAAGTGTTTTAGCTTGTCGTAGAGATGTTCTTCAGTAATTATTACCCCCTAAAAATTACGAATAGGTTAATACCTTGAAGGTAAACGACTAACGGATTGCAAATGCCACGGTTGTTCATCTATTACCGCTTCTAATTTGTCCTCGGTGCTATCGTCCAAACCGGTAAAAAAATCCAGTCCAGTTTGTGCTTCTATGGTGTCAATACTTGTTACAAATTGCGTTAAAGGTTCTCGGCCGTTCACCGTTTGCGGGACTAAAAAACCCAGTGCAACCGCCTTTGTTGTTGGCGTGGCTTCGGTGATATAAATTTTGTAAAACGCATCGGGTATTTCTACCCTCCAATCAGAGTTTAGACGTTCAACTGCGCCCTTAAAAACAGGTCCCGTAATAACCCAGACTTTGCTAAATAATTTTGCAAACCTATCAACTTCCACTTCTTCTAAGCGCTGCCATAATTTTTGATTCAAATTAGGTTTTTGTGGCGTAATGTTAGTCATCAAAAAGCTATCTATCTGCCCTTGTTTACCATAAAGACGACTGATCGCGTAATTCGGTGCCATGTGTCCACGGTCATAACCACTTTTTTGATAACTCTCATGACTAACGCGATTAATACAGCGCCAATCGGTTTCAAAACGGCTGGGGCGCTTTAACGAAGGTTGATTTTCAGCAGCCGATGTTAGCGCGTATTCCACCCAGAGCGGGTTACCGCGTAAATCAGAATACCCTAGAATAAACCCATGATTGCGGAAGATACGAAACCAAGTATCACTATTGCCTGGCGCTAGCGCTTGCGGCTCGCCCTGATAAAGCAGTGCAGGCCGAGCAAGCTTGACCTCATAAGCGTAACCGCCCAAGCTCAGTGCAACAATAATCAATAATAAGGCAGGCTGTTTGTAAGCAAGACGGCAAAGCCCACACAGCAAGCTAAACCAGATAGTTTTTTGTCTTTTTCTCATTTAGCCGTTTTTTCGTAGACGGCATCGCGCACCGATGCCTTGAAACACGAAGATATAGAAGGGATAAAGCTGTTTTCTGGTAACTATTCAGACCCCTGCCAAAAATTACGCTGTAAACATAGACCTCCCCCTTTGAAAAAGTACCCAAAGGGCATAAAGGGGACTGAGGGGGAGAGCAACGCGAGGGGGCGTATCTAAAAAATCTCCCCTAACCCCTTTTATGCCCTTTGGGTACTTTTCCAAAGAGGGGGACTGATTACTTTCAATGTTAGCTGATTTCGAATCTACAGAGGTAACAGGCACTAAATCAAGGTTACTAAATCGTTGCTAGCGACGATAATTATGACCGTAAAAAATCTCGGTGACTTCCCGTCGTAGCTTCTTTTCAATCTCGGCTTTTTTAGCCGCCGTCAGATTACTTTCTTTCTCAAACAAATAATTTTCCAGCTCTGTTTCTTTAAGCATCATTTTGGTGTGAAAAATATTTTCCTGATACACATTCACATCGATCATCTGATAGCTTTGCTGAGTGTCTTTGGCAATATAATTTTGGATAGACGTAATATTGTGATCGATAAAATGCTTTTTACCCGAGATGTCTCGAGTAAAACCACGCACGCGGTAATCCATAATAACCACATCAGACTCAAAGCTATGAATCAGATAATTAAGCGCTTTTAGTGGCGAAATACGACCACAAGTGGAGACATCAATATCCGCACGAAACGTGCTGATACCACTATCAGGATGACTTTCAGGATAAGTGTGAACAGTAATATGGCTTTTATCCAAATGCGCTAGCACTGTTTCAGGCAGTGGCCCCGGGGATTGGCTATTCATGTTCGAAGGCGGTGCCACATCACCCTCAGAAATCAGCATAGTGACGCTGGCGCCTTGTGGATCATAATCCTGATGCGCGATATTTAGAATTTGCGCACCAATGATCTCAGCAACATCTTTCAGGATTTGTGTCAGCCGGATAGCATTATAGGCTTCATCAATATATTCGATATAAGCCTGTTGCTGTTCAGCGGGAGCATAACAAATATCGTATATATTGAAGCTCAGTGACTTTGTTAGATTGTTAAAACCGTGTAATTGCAACTTGTTCAATTCATTAAACCTCAATAACTTCAAAATCATGGGTGATTTCCACCGATTTACCGAGCATAATCGCCGCAGAACAATATTTTTCTGCAGACAATTTCACGGCACGTTCAACAGCGGATGCCTTTAAATCACGCCCACTAACGACAAAATGCAGATGAATCTTACTAAACACACTCGGTATGGCATCAACGCGTTCGGCAGAAAGCTCAGCAACACAACTCACTATATTATTTCTGCCTTTTTGCAGAATTTGCACGACATCGAAGGATGAGCAGCCTCCCAACCCCAGTAATATCATCTCCATCGGGCGTATGCCCATATTGCGCCCACCGTGATCAGGCGGGCCATCCATTACAACCGCATGGCCACTGCCAGTTTCTCCGACAAACATAACACCGTCGACCCATTTGACTGTTGCTTGCATTTATTTGCCCTAAAAAAAAGACGCATAGGATAGCACACAATATTTATTCATAACCTTTCGATATTGATTTTTTGTTACAATTCTGCACACTTTCAAAATGTATAAAATGGACACTGGACAACACGGCCATGACATCAAGCTTTCCCAAAGATCTATATAGAAAAGAAGCCTTAGAAAATTTTTTGCAGCTATGCCATAAAAAAACTTATCCCGCCAAAACCTGTATTTTTAGGCCAGGCGATCACGACGATAAGCTTTATTTCATCATTGAAGGCTCGGTCAGTGTGAGTGCTGAAGATGATGAGGGCAAGCAAGAATTGATGCTGGCCTATCTTAATAAAAATGAATTTATCGGCGAAGTTGGTGTTTTTAATGCCACCAAAGAAACCCGACAAGTCACCATTAAAGCACGTAGCGAATGCCATTTGGCCGAAATAAGCTATGAACGTTTTCGACAAGCACTCAAAAAAGAATTACTGGAATACGCCCCAGATTTGCTTTGCTTGATCGGTTATCAATTGTCAGCGCGGCTTTTGATTACCAGCCGTAAATTTACTGATCTGGCTTTTATGGATGTAGAAGGACGGATTGCCCGAATCCTGCTTGATCTTTGTAAAGAACCTGATGCCATAACCCATCCTGAAGGTATGCAGTTACATATTTCTCGCCAAGAAATAGCCCGCTTGGTGGGATGTTCAAGAGAAATGGCGGGGCGTGTTATAAAAGAGTTGGAAAATAAAAAATTGATTACTGCACACGGTAAAACTATCGTTGTGTTTGGTACACGCTAAAATAACCACTCATTAGTTTTACTGAGAGAAAAGATTATGACTGACTATAAAAAATACCAATGCAACATTTGTGAACACATTTATGATGAAGCTGAAGGCGATCCCGATTCCGACATTGCACCAGGCACGTTATGGGAAAACATTCCCGATGATTGGCGTTGCCCCAAATGTGGAGTAGAAAAAAGCGAATTTGAATTAATGGCTTAAGGTAACACTCGGCGGATAGACTAATAAATAAGCACTCCCCCCTTTGAAAAAAGGGAGAAGTGCTTACCTGATTTTTAACTGCCCCCTTCATTTAGAAGTGTCCGATTCTATTTAAGTCTGTCGATACTTTGTTTTATCCTTAAGGCGCATGGTTTCGGTTATATCTTTGCCTATTCCGCAGTAGCCGGTAAAGCGGCCCGAAGGGTCGAACATCGGTTCACCGCTTACCATTAAATATTGCCGTGAGCCATCAGGATTCGCCAAGCTGTAAATGAAATCCAGGAACGGTCGTCTGGCTGCCAGGTTTGCTTCAAGTATTTCGCGCTCGTTTTCATTCCAGCGTGCCCCGTGGTCATCCCTGATGCTACCCAAGGTGTCATCAAAGCGGATACCCAGCATCTCAAGCACCGCACCAAAAACATTGGTGAAATGCCCATGCTCATCCTGCTCCCAATACCAGTCAGACGATAGCTCCGTCAAGCGGCGAAAACGCGCTTCGCTCTGCCTCAATTCTGTCGTCCGTTCCAACACCGTTTGTTCCAACAACTTGTTGTAATTATCAAGTTTTCTGTATAACAGCCGCACTTCCAGAATGTTATGAATACGCGTCTGTACTTCGATCAGATCAAAGGGTTTGGCAACAAAATCTTTCGCTCCGGCAGCGAGCGCCTTCAACTTATGACTGGGTTGAGC
>CANNKH010000008.1 GCA_947504985.1 Methylococcaceae bacterium
GCTAACACACCTATTTCATCTTTTTGATTAATATCCAGCGTGGTAGTTAAATCACCGTCAGCCAGTTGTTGTGCAAAAGCGACGCCTTTAATGATAGGTTTAGTGATTAGCGATGCTAGAAACAAAGCAATTAATACCCCTAAAATAACGGCAATGGCAATTGTGACTAAAATAATGGTATTGGCTTCTTTAACGAGGTTTTCTGCTAGATTACGGGCGACTTCAAGTTGTTGATACCCGGCATTTTCGGCTTCCTGGGCTTGTTGGATAACTGTTTGGCCATATTCCTGCATACGAGCCAAGATTTCTTTAAGTTGATCGTCATTTTTAATCCAGTTTTCTGCGGCTTGCTGGTATTCAGCCGTTGCTTTTCTGGCATCTTCAATCAGTTTAAGCTGATCCGCAGCCGTGGTGATTTTTTGCAGGTCGTCATAAAGACGCATTAATTCCGGCAACATAATGACCATTTCGTTCCAAGCAACTCGGTCTTTGTAATTGACCTCAGCTTTTTCCATTTGGATAATGCGATTAGCTTTATTGCGAATATCGGTGGTTATAATAAAGCGTTGCACGTTGCCATCCAAAAGCTTTGCGTCGGCATTTTTGGTCATCGCATCGGCGTAAGCATCTTTTTGCAGCTTCATAAATTGTGCAGCGGCATCAATAACAATGCTGCCTTTGTCTACCATAACAGCAACCATTTGTTTATTATTTTTTAACGCAGCAACGCCTTTACGGTATTCCTCTGCATAACGTGTCGTGTCTTTTCGCGCCGTACTGGATTGGTCGAGCAAACGGGTGTTGTTGTACTTGGTAGCAATTTCATTAACTTTGTCTAAATAACCGAATAGTGCCTTTACATTATCTTCAGCACGTTGGTGTATTTCGTCTTTTTCAAATAACAGGTAATTTTTTTCCTCCATAATTGTTGACAGCGCCATACGCTCAACGCCAGTCGCATATTCAACTGCTTTGGCGTTATTGTCGGTAATGCCGAACAATGAATCAGCGACTAGACTCATATAGCGTTGAGCAAGTCCGCCAAAAACGACGGTTATTAAGACCAGCAGCATGGCGCCGCTTAAAATTTTTGTTTTTACGCTTAGATCATTAATGCTCATCGGAGTTATCCAGTTTTTTAAAGTTAGAGGTATCGTCGCTTAGGGCTAAATTGGCTTGGTTAGTCGCAACGCGCTGTAATTGGGAGAGTTCATCAATCGATAGAATACGGTTGATGGCCAGTAAAATAATAAAGTTATCATCAACACGCCCCATTGCCTGAATAAAGTCAGTACGCATGTCGGTGCCAAAATCTGGTGCGGGTTGAATATTGGCTTCGGCAATGTCGAGAATTTCATTAACTTGATCGACTAACGCACCGATGACTTGTCCTTCGCCATGTACGTCAACTTCTACCAGAACAATACAGCTCAACTTGGTAATTTCACTGCGCTGGCGGTCAAGTCTTGCTGAAAGATCAATGACGGGCACGACATTGCCCCGCAAGTTGATGACGCCGCGAATATAGTCCGGCGTTTTCGGTATCCTGGTGATGTTATTGATTTCTATGATTTCTTTAACATCGAGGATATTGATGCCAAAATTATCCTTGCCGACAAGAAACGTTAAATACTGTTGAAACTGATCGCCTGCGACTTGTGCGGTGTTCGAATGTTTTCCTTCAATTGCTAAATTAATCATATAAATTGCCCTTTTTTAAAGCACTTAAAAATCTCAATATTGGCACGGTTTAATTCTCCAGTTTAAAAAAAGCAACGGCTTGTTGTAATTGTTCTGCTTGCTCGCTGAGTTCTTCTGAGGTTGCCGCTAATTGTTCCGATGCAGCGGCATTTTGTTGTGTGGCTTTATCCAGTTGCGTCATTGAGCCACTAATTTGCTCAATGCCAATCGCCTGTTCTTTGGACGCCGCGCTGATTTCCTGGATCAGTTGCGCGGTTTTGCTGATTTCGGGTACCAAACCGGCAATTAATTGCCCCGCTTTTTGGGCAATGTCTACGCTATTGCCGGTTAACTGTTTAATTTCCAACGCGGTAATTCGGCTGCTTTCAGCCAGTTTGCGTACTTCGCCGGCAACCACAGCAAAGCCTTTGCCATGCGCTCCTGCGGAAGCCGCTTCAATGGCCGCATTGAGTGACAATAAATTAGTTTTATACGCGATGTCTTCAATAACACTAATTTTAGTGGCAATCTGTTGCATCGCCAGTACGGTTCCTTTAACCGCTTCTTCACCTTTAATGGCGGCTTGCGCCGTATTTATCGCAATTTTTTCGGTAGCGCTGGCGCTCTCATAGTTTTGCGCCACCGTTGCGGTTAGCTGTTCTATTGACGCGCTAGTTTGCTCAATACTGGCGGCTTGCTCGGAGGCATTTTGGCTTAATGCCTGGGCGGCATCACTAACTTCGTAGGCGGCCTGCGATATTTGTTGTGAGGTGGTGCTAATCGTATAAATAACATCGGCCAAGCGCTTTTGCATGGTGACGACAGACGCCAATATTCCGACATTTTTTATTTTGGTGGTTATGTTTTGATCAAGTGGTAGATTCAAGTGCCCTTGAGCAATCGTATCGGCTATTTTTTGAACATATTGGGGCTCGCCGCCTAACTGGTTTGCAATGTCACGCCGCAACACAAAAAATAACAGGCCTGAACAGAGCGTGATAAAACAGGAGACAAAAGCGCTGATAGCGAGCTGGTTTTGTGTCTTGTTTTTGAAAGCTTGGGCACTTTGTGCAATATCTTGAGCCAGATAATCTTCTACCTTTTTTAAACTATTTATTTTACCGGTCTGCATTTTGAACCAGTATTGACTATCAATGCCAAAATGTCCCTGAGTACCTTGCGTCAATGCAATTTGGCGCATATTTTCGGTGGTATCAACAAACTCCCCCGCCATGTGTTGTCGGTAATGGACGGCGTGCTCTGGTTGGGCAAAAGATAAAAAAACCTCCAGATAGGTGGCTTGCTTGGTCAATAATGCAATGAATTTTTCATACATCCCGGCGGCAAAATTATCCAGCGCAAAGGTATTCGCCAGTAAGGCGCGTTCAATCCCCGCCTGTTCTTTACTTCGGCTGAAATTGGCATACGCCGCCAATTTTGCCTGCATAATGGCATTTGAACTTAAGGTAGGCACGAGGGCAATAATATCCAGAAACAAACCGTTGACGTCGCTATAAAAACTAATGGCCTCTTTTGCGGACACCGTCATTTCGGTGACACCCCGGCGAATATCGCCGAGACTATTAAGTTTATCTAACGTTTGTTTTAACAAGCCCGTGTATTGCTGGGAAACATTAATATTGGCTTGTACCAAAAAGAGGTTTAATTCAGTCCGTTTTTTATCGGTTAATAAGCGTTGTTCTCTGATGTCCTGCTTAAAACGCTGACCTTTGCTACCTAGATAGCCTGCTGACATGCCGCGTTCTTTTTGCAGCTCATGCACGAAAGCGGCGGCATAAATTGAAAAATCCGCAAGCGGAATAACTTTTTGAAAGGATTGAACGTCCTTGTATTGACTGATTATTGACGTGCTCGCGACGAAAATCAGGCCAAATAATGGAATCAGAGACAGTAGTGCAATTTTGTAACTGAACTTAATGTGTTGTAGCGTGAACATGAGCGCCTCTTTTTTTGATGGCATGTTGGATTAACGCTTGCACATCCAGAATTAATGCAACATCACCATTGCCCAGCACGGTGGCGCCGCTAATGCCTTGTAATTGCTCAAAGACCTTGCCCAGCGGTTTAATGACCGTTTGGTGCTCACC
This sequence comes from Methylococcaceae bacterium, assembly GCA_947504985.1. Classification (GTDB taxonomy): domain Bacteria; phylum Pseudomonadota; class Gammaproteobacteria; order Methylococcales; family Methylomonadaceae; genus Methylovulum. Next base: position 3,789 of record CANNKH010000008.1, read on the forward strand.
ATGCAGTTGATCAACGACAAGTCCTACTTTGGCCTGACCAAACCGAACAACGACGAGACTTTCCCGCTGGTCGCGACCAGTATGCCGGGAGCGATTATTGAAATAGTCTCCTAACCTTAAATAAGGCAGCACTTCACCACGTAAGCTGATGTAATGCTGAATGTTGTCTATTTCCCATTCCGCCGGGTTCATTTCAACGCATTCTTCAATCATGCTGAGGGGAATAATGTAACGCTCGTTTTCCGTCTCAACCATAAAACCATCAATAATAGCCAGTGTTAACGGGAGTTGAATCGTTACTGTCGTTCCGCGTCCTTCTATACTATCAAGGCTGACTGAACCGCGTAATATTTCAATATTTCTGCGTACCACATCCATGCCTACGCCACGTCCCGATAAATTACTGGCTTGTTCTTTAGTGCTGAGTCCGGCTTCGAATATCAGATTAAAAATCTCTTGCCGTGTTAACTGTTGATCTGCTGTAACAAAACCGTTAGCTAACGCTTTGGCGAGAATTTTGTCCGCATTTAAACCTGCACCATCATCAGCAATCTGAATCACGATATGACCTGAATCATGGTAAGCGTTTAAATGAACGGTGCCTTGTGCTGGTTTGCCTAAGGCAAGTCGTTGTTCAGGTCGCTCGATACCATGATCTAGCGCATTACGAATCAGATGAGTCAGTGGATCATTAATTTTTTCAACAACGGTTTTATCCAGTTCGGTTTCACCGCCGCTAATAACTAATTCTATTTGTTTGTTTAATTCACCACTGACATCTCTGACCGTGCGTCGGAATCTGGAAAAAGTTTCACCAATCGCAACCATTCTTAATTTAAGCGCGGTATCCCTGATGTCACTGACGAGATCATTCATGCCGACCGCAACTTCTTCAACGTCATTTAGACCGTAACGATCAACCAGTAAACGCATGGCGGCGCCAGAAATAACCAGTTCGCCAACAAGATTGATAATGTGCCCCAGTTTGGCTGAATCGACACGGATATAATTGGCTTCAGCAATATTTCTCTCTCTGGCGGATTGCTGTTTTTTTAACGCTTGGATAATGACGGGCTGTTCAGCAAATTGCTGTTCAATCAGTATTTCACCAAGTGGTTTAGGCATTGCGTTAGTTTGATTTGCATGATTATTTTGTTGCTGTAATGCGCTGATGACTTCATTTTGGGTTAATGCACCAATGTTGATGAGCATTTCACCTAATTTTTCAATATGCGTTTCATCATCATTAGTTTGCTCTTGCAGTAAACTCAGATAGTGTTCAACTTTTGAATGCGGGGCGATAATTCTAATATCGCAGTCGTCATCTGCAAATTCAAAGACATCAGCTATCGCTTGTTTATCAAGATCGCTATGAAAAATGATATTAAAGTGTAAATAACAGGCTTCTGGATCCATTAGATGACCCGATGGTAATTCGGGCGCTAAGGTTTGTATCTCAACAATATCGCCTTTATTTTTTAAATAGCTGATAAACGACAGCGGATCAATGCCATTTCGTAACGCATTTTTTCTGAATTTTAATAAGATTAGCCAGTTGTCATCGGAACCTTGATTACAGGAAGTTAACGTCACCTGATCGGTTGATGTATTTACCGTCGCTATTGTTGCTGACGATGCGGGTATGCCGGTGAGTTGAGCGATTAAATCAGTCCCCACCGCTTTTAGGGTTTCTGGCAAGGGTTCGTTTTCGCCTAACAAACTATGCTGGATAAGATTTGCGGTGTGATCCTTGCAATTCAATAGAATGGATATCAACGTCTCGTCAATAGGGCGTTCACCTTTTCTGACGGTGTCTAACACGGTTTCGGCTTCGTGCGTAAAGGCAACGACATGATCAAATCCGAACAAGCCTGACGTACCTTTAATAGTGTGCATTGCCCTAAAAACAGTGTTAATACTTTCCATGTCCTCGGGGTTATCTTCCAAGCTGAGCAAGCCATATTCCATTTGCGCCAATAATTCTTCAGTTTCCTGCGTAAATATGGCGAGTGCGGCATCGAATTCACTCATGATGTTTTCCAATGGCTAGAAAGAACGATGGGGTCACCAAAATGCGAAGCTAAATTCAGTAACTCAAAAACTTCAACAACGGCTTGGCTATGTTGAATCAAGTTAAGCTGGGTTGCTTCCTGTTTAAGCCACAACAAGAGTTGCAAACCTGCACTATCTATTTCAGATACTTCTGAGAGATCAAGGTGTAATTCAAGCACTGGCTTTAAATATTCAGCAAGCTTGTTTTTTTGCTCCATTGCATTATAAATAGTCATTTCACCCTGTATGGCAGCATGAACAACGCCGTCTTTATCGATTACGTTAATAGTCAAGGGATATCCTCTTTAAGGTAAACTTGGCGAAACACCTACAGCGGTTTCAATGTTGGTTAGGAGCGAGTACGACACACTCGGCATCCTAACTTGACCTAAAAACGCTGTAATAATTGTCCTCATCAGGTACAAATTAATGAGTCTTATACCGCTCGCTTTCTGCATAAGTTTTAGTCAGTCTATTAAGCTACAACGAGTTAAGCTTTAAGCCAACAATATTTTTATTTTTTTTGATTAAAATATTTCCAGATATGCTTGAAAAAAAATAATCACTTATTATTCAATAACATTAAAGTTTATGATGTTTTTTTAAAAACCATCCTGCAAAATTTACTGGTTTGAAGGACTTATTAAGAGGATTGATATTATTAATATTTCAGCAATTACGGCTCGTGAATTTGAGATTTTTCAACATTTGATCTATGAGAATGCTGGCATATCATTAACCAACGAAAAAAACATTATGGTTGCCAGTCGCTTGGCCAAACGATTGCAGTATTACGGTTTATCGAGTTATGCAGAGTATTATCAGCTTATCAAGCAACCCGAGAATAAAGATGAATTTCAGGTGATGATTGATGTTTTAACAACAAATGAAACCTATTTTTTTCGTGAACCTAACCATTTTGAATTTTTTAGAGATCAGATTTTAACAACATGGCAAGGTGATCATTTTAAAGTCTGGAGTGCGGCCTGTTCCTCTGGAGAAGAGGCCTATTCTCTAGCTATTGTTTTAGCTGAAACGCTGAGAAATAAAAAATGGGAGGTTTTGGGGTCAGATATCAGCACTCGCGTACTCGATAAAGCCATAAATGGAGTTTACTTACTGGACAGGTTAGAACATATGGATCATAAATGGTTGGAAAAATATTGCTTACGTGGCGTGCGTTCTCAGGAAGGTTATTTTTGTATTAGCGACACCTTAAGAAATCACGTCCATTTTGAGCAAATTAATCTTGTTAAGCACTTACCACCCGCGCTCAAACAAAAATTTGATGTCATTTTTCTGCGTAATGTGTTGATTTATTTTGATCAATCAACAAAAAAAACAGTTCTAAATCATCTTTTTGAAACCTTAAAGCCAGGCGGTTATTTTTTTATCAGCCATTCCGAAAGCCTGCATCAAATTAACGATCATCTGATAATGATTAAACCTTCGATTTTTAAAAAACCTCTACAATCAACCTAATACCTATTTTTAAAGCGGTTTACTAGGCAGGGATTCGGTTTGCCAAATAGTTTTTAAATTGCCAGTCATCGGACGTGATATGCGCTATCCATTGCGTCATAAATTCAATAACCTGTTCTTTATTCCAAGTACCCTCTTGAATGCTTTCACTTTTTGATACTAATGAAGCCAGCATCCTATTATGACTAGCGATATGTTGTTTATTGGTAGGATAACCTTGGGCTTGCATCAGTTTTTCTTCGGTCTGAAAATGCTCGCGGGCATGTTTATAGAGGCGCATGACATTGTTAATTAACGCGTCATTAGTTGGACTATCAATAATTAAATTAGCTAATTCAAATAAATACTGATGTTCGCTGTCTACGCTTGAGTCGCCTAGCGCATAATCTTCTTTCCATTCAAATTTCATCTCGTCGCACCGGTGTTTGAAGTTAAAGGTGTTCGTCATCTTTTATAACTAACTGAATGTAAACAGTAATACTTAAAAGTGGCGGGTCGCTAAATACTATAGCAAAGATTGCAATGAAGTAATAGAACAGAAATGGTAGTCATCTGCTTAGACTCAGATAGGATCTAATTAAATGATTGCCCTTATTATTTTAAAGTAAGAATTCCAGCAACAATTAGATTATGCTTGTATTTTTAAACAAGCATGAGGTAAATAATGTCCGAACAGCAACTTAGTATCCTCATTGGTCATTTAACAGAAGTGAACGGTGGTGGTATGGAGGCCAGAATAATTGAAGACTATTCAAACGATAGCCCTTTGATTAAAGTGAATGACGAAAACTTGCTCGTGGGTCAAATCGGTTCGTATGTGGTTATACGACAAGCCGATATTAGTATATTAGCCATTGTTTTTAAGATGTGGGAAAAAGACCGTTTTGATAACGCGGACAACCGCATAACAGATCGGCTGGTTTCGTTGGTTCCTGTCGGAGAGATATTGGAAAACGGTGCCTTTGTTCGCGGCGTGCGCCGTTATCCAACGGCCGGTGCAGGCATTTATGTTGTTGGTATGAACGAAATCAATGCTATTTTTTCAAAATTTCGGGAATACCGTTTTTTTATAGGTCAACTGTCCTCGCACCACAATTATCATTTGAGCCTTGATCCGCGTGCGCTATTTGGTCGCCATTTTGCAATTATCGGACAATCGGGTTCAGGAAAATCTTGGACAGTGACCAGTCTCATTCAAAGTACCGTTAAAGCGATGCCTAAAAGCCACATTATTGTGTTGGATTTGCATGGTGAATATTGCTGGAAAGATAATCAGGGTAAAGTGCAATCTGCATTCGCTGAAAATCAGGTCAATTATGTCGATGCAATAGAAATGGAAATGCCTTACTGGATTATGAGTTTTGCCGAATTAGTCGATTTATTTATTGATAAGAGTGACAGTAGCGCATCATTGCAGATTTCTTTTATGCGCGAAGTGATACAAAAGCTTAAAAGTAAGGAAGCAACGCAGTTAGGATTAAGCGTGGTAACGGTTGATACCCCGATTTATTTTCCGCTGTCTGAGTTGTATTTACAATTTAAGGTGGCTAATGAAGAACGAAAAAATTTCGGAAAAGTACAGGGGGCGCTATTCAGTCAGTTTGATGAGTTTTTGATCCGAATGCAAAGTCGACTCAATGATGTCCGTTATAACTTTTTGATGAAGCCAAAAATACATAACAACTCAAACAGTATGGCGGATTTGCTGCGTAAATTTGTTGGACTGAGTACAAAAAAAGCTAATATTACGGTGATTGACTTAAGTTCAGTGCCTACTGATATCAGACCCGCTATTTGTTCGCAGGTGGGTCGATTAGCTTACGAATTTAATTACTGGAATCCTGATCGACGGGAGTTTCCGATTACGCTAATTTGTGAAGAAGCCCATGCCTATATTCCAAGGGAAAAAGGCGGACAATTTGAAGGTGCCAAAAAAATGATGGAACGTATTGCGAAAGAAGGCCGAAAATATGGCGTTTCTATCGGCGTTGTCAGTCAGCGACCTGCTGAATTATCCGAAACTATGCTCGCACAATGCAGTTCATTTATTTGTCTACGTACGTCCAATCCCGATGATCAGGAATACATCAAAAAACTGGTGCCGGAAGCAGAAGGCGATTTAACAGATACGTTAAGTTCGTTGGGCAGAGGTGAAGCGTTGGTGTTAGGTGAAGCTACCCCAATTCCTACCCGAGTACAGATTTATAGACCTAATCCCGAACCGAAAAGTAACGATGTGGATTATTTTACCGGTTGGCGCGAAGGACCTGAAGATTTGGATGTGCAGGAAATAATCCATTTATGGCGTACTCAGACAAGAAAGTGACGCTGCTGTTTTGGTAAGGAATGAGTACGGCACACTCGGCAATTTAATAACAGCTAGTCCTTTGAGGACTAGCTGTTATGGCATCCACCGAGGTTACAATACACAACGAAGTTATTTTGTACTCCTTCCTTATCTTAAAAATTAGCGTTTTCTAGGTAGGGCTTATAGGCTCATTGTATAATTCTTGCTACTTTTTATTGATTATGGATTAACTTGACGTATGGCTTCTGAAAAAACCTCTATTCGCCGTCGCGGTATTTATTTATTACCCAACCTGTTTACCACAGGAGCCATGTTTGCTGGATTTTATGCCATTACTTCAGCAATGAATGGGCGCTATGAAACCGCCGTGGTGGCTATTTTTGTGGCAATGATTCTGGATGGTCTGGATGGGCGGGTTGCGCGATTGACCAATACCCAAAGTGAATTTGGCGCACAGTATGACAGCTTGTCAGATATGGTTTCATTTGGAGCCGCACCCGCATTAGTGATGTATTTATGGGCGTTTTCCAGCTTAGGTCGATTGGGTTTGTTTGCCGCTTTTGTGCATACGGCAGGCGGTGCATTGCGGTTGGCTCGATTTAATACCCAACTGGAAACGGCCGATAAACGCTATTTTCAAGGGTTGCCCAGTCCGGCGGCGGCGGCTATTCTCGCCGGATTTATCTGGATTTGCCTGGAGCATGGCTACGATATCGAGGTCATAAAATATATTGCCATTGCGCTAACCCTTAGCACGGGCTTATTAATGGTTAGTAATTTTCGTTATTCCAGCTTTAAAAAAATCGATTTAAAAGGTCGCGTGCCCTTTTTTGTTGCTATTGCCATGATGCTGGGGGTGGCTTTTATTATGGCGCAACCACAAACGATGCTGTTTTTATTGTTTTTGGCTTATGCGATTTCAGGGCCTGTCATTACCTTGGTTCAACGTAGACGTATGCTACAAGAACGTAAAGGCTAAAAGGGCTTGAGGGCTTTTTGTCGTTCGGGTATAGTCTTTCTATGATTATTCAATACACGCTGCATTTTTATCAAGATCGCTCTTGCACGACAACGTCAGTGCGGGCGAATTGGTGTGCAGCATTAATCCTCGCGCTAAAATTGCTGCCCTGATGGGCAGCAATCATTCTTCACACATTTTCAATCTATCCTTTACACCATATATCAATCTAAGCGTTGATATGTCTCCATGCCTGGAGTTTTTATGAAAGACCATTTAATTATATTTGATACCACGTTGCGCGATGGCGAACAAAGCCCGGGCGCTTCGATGACGCGAGATGAAAAAGTCAGGATTGCCAAAGCCTTAGAACGTCTGAAAGTTGATGTTATCGAAGCCGGATTTCCTGCCGCCAGCCCCGGTGATTTTGAAGCCGTCCAAGCGGTTGCCCGAGTGATCAAAGACAGTACGGTATGTGGATTATCCCGCGCATTGGATAACGATATTGACCGTGCCGGTGCGGCGCTTAAAGCCGCGAAGCGTTCCAGAATCCATACCTTTATCGCGACCTCGCCGATACACATGCAAAGAAAATTGCAGATGTCGCCGGAGCAAGTAATTGAACATGCGGTCAGAGCCGTCAAACGTGCGCGGCAATTTACTGATGATGTCGAGTTTTCGCCTGAAGATGCAGGTCGTTCCGAAGAAGATTTTTTATGCCGGATTTTGGAAGCTGTTATTGATGCTGGTGCGACGACGCTTAATATTCCCGATACTGTTGGCTACAGTATTCCACAACAATTTGGTGCGACGATTGCTAGTCTAATACAGCGCCTACCTAATTCAGATAAAGCGATATTCTCAGTCCATTGCCATAATGATTTAGGTTTAGCGGTAGCCAATTCATTGGCGGCGGTGATGAACGGCGCTCGTCAGGTTGAGTGTACGATTAACGGTCTTGGCGAACGCGCCGGCAATGCGTCGTTGGAAGAGGTCGTGATGGCGGTGCGTACCCGTCATGATGTTTTTAACTGTCAAACGCGCATTGACACCCGTGAAATTTTAACCTGTTCAAAACTAGTTTCCTCGATAACCGGTTTTCCCGTGCAACCGAATAAAGCCATTGTGGGTGCCAACGCGTTTGCTCATGAAGCTGGCATTCATCAAGACGGTGTCTTAAAAAGCCGCGAGACTTACGAAATCATGCGGGCTGAAGATGTCGGTTGGTCGGCTAACCGGATGGTATTAGGCAAGCATTCCGGTAGAAATGCCTTTAAAAGCCGTATTGCTGAACTGGGTTTTGAATTTGCCTCAGAAGAAGATATTAATGATGCGTTCGCACGTTTTAAGCAATTAGCCGATAAAAAACATGAAATTTTTGACGAAGATTTACAGGCGTTGATTTCAGAAACCAGTTTTGAAGCGGAAGATGAGCATATCAAGCTGATTGCGCTAAAAGTGTGCTCAGAAACCGGCGAAATTCCTAATGCACAAGTGACGTTACGGATAGACAACAAAGAAGTCATCGGCTGTGCTGAAGGTGGCGGTGTCGTTGATGCTTCTTTAAAAGCGATAGAAAAACTGGTGCAGTCACAAGCTACTTTGGCATTGTACTCGGTGAATAATATTACCAACGGAACCGATGCTCAGGGTGAAGTGACTGTTCGGCTTGAAAAAGCAGGACGTATTGTTAATGGCCTCGGTGCAGATACCGATATTGTCATTGCGTCGGCGAAAGCTTATATCAATGCGGTTAATAAACTGCAAATACCAGACCAGCGCAGACATCCACAAAAAGGCGATGTCTGACCTGAGTGTTGCTCAGGGTACTTACAGCCGTTTCAATGTCGGTTAGGAACGAGTACGACACACTCGGCAACATGATGACTGCCAGTCCTCAAAGGACTGGCAGTCATGGCATCCTAACTTGACTTGAAAACGCTGTAATTGGTATCGACATTTAACGCTTTCAACTCTGCTTGAAGCGGTGGATTAATCGCCGTTCTTTTTTATTGGGTTTGTGATCCTGCTCACTATAAGGAAATAATTCGCGCTGTTCTCGTTGCAGCGTGACTTGCTGCTGGCGTTTAGCATGGCTCTCTGGGGATTCTTCGTAGAGTAATATCGCTTCTTTCGCAGAACGTCGTTGACTGTTTAGTGCAATCACGGTGATTTCCCAGCGATACATGTCTTTACTGATAGTAAGTATGGCGCCCTCGCGGATTTCTTTGCCGGGCTTTGAGCGCTGATTATTGACGTGAACTTTGCCTCCCGCAATGGCTTCGGAGGCGAGTTTGCGCGTTTTAAAAAAACGCGCCGCCCATAGCCATTTATCCAGACGGATAGTTTCCGATTCACCGGACATTTTAGTGTTTATTCTTCAGCCCTCTAGGTAGCGAAAAGACAACTTTTTCTTCAATACCCTGAATTTCAACTGTCGATTGTCCGCCCCATTCCTTTAAACGGCTAATCACTTCCTGTACTAACACTTCGGGTGCCGATGCTCCGGCGGTGACGCCGACAATATCGACACCATCAAACCAGCTTTGTTGCATGTCATTGGCGGTATCAATCAAGTACGCCGTTTTGCCTAGTTGTTCGGCAATTTCACGCAGACGGTTTGAATTGGAGCTATTCGGGGAGCCGACGACCAGAATGGTATCGGCTGTTTTTGCCAATTCATGGACAGCATCTTGGCGATTTTGTGTTGCATAGCAGATGTCATCCTTTTTCTGATCCTGAATACAGCTAAATCGCTCGCGCAAGGCATCAACCATAATCTTGGTGTCGGTCATCGATAAGGTGGTTTGTGTGACATATGCGAGATTATCTGGATTGTTGACATTAAGATTTTTAACGTCATCGGGGGTTTCTACCAGATAAATGCCGCCATTTTCAGTGCATTTTTCATATTGTCCCATGGTGCCTTCAACTTCAGGATGCCCTGCGTGCCCGATTAGAATGACTTCACGGTCGGATTTTGCATGCTTGGCTACTTGCAGATGAACTTTGGTGACTAGCGGACAGGTGGCATCAAAAATAGTCAGGTTACGCTCTTTCGCTTCCTGTTGTACCTGTTTAGAAACGCCGTGTGCGCTAAAGACCAAATGAGAACCAACCGGTACATCGGTTAAATCTTCAATAAAAATAGCACCTTTACTTTTTAGACCATCTACAACAGTGCGGTTATGAACGACTTCATGGCGAACATAAATAGGCGCGCCAAAGGTTGCTAGTGCTTGATCAACAATTTCAATAGCGCGGTCTACACCGGCACAAAATCCACGGGGGTTAGCGAGTACGATTTGCATATCTTGACTTCTTTAGTAGGTTAATAGCGAGTTATTTTAACCCAACCGAGTTTAACTCAATAGGTTTTTTGAGACGATAATGCCATCAGCATCGGCGTATAAATAGTAATCTTTTCTAAAATTAATGCCTGCAAAGCTGATTAATACGTCACGATCACCGTTAGCTTTTTTGGCGCTTTTCAATGGATAGGTATGCAGTGCGCGTATGCCGATAGGTAATTGATCAATACTTGCCGAATCTCGGATGCAACCGTAAATAACCAGACCTTGCCAGCCGTTAGCGATAGCCATTTTTGCTATCTCAGCATTGACTAATGCACAATGATGTGAGCCGCCGCCATCGATAACCAATACGCCATTTTCGGTTTTTTCTGCCAGTATTTTGATGATTAAGTCGTTATTTTCAAAAACTTTTAACGTAGTGACATGACCCCAAAAAGCAGGATTGGCGCCGTAGGATTTGAAAATTGGCTCAGCAATCTGGAGGTTGGCCTCTGCTGAATGAGTGTCGCAGAGTGCAGCGGTAGTGAACGTTATCATGCAAGAGCTCCAAAGGCTGGGTTAAGTAGTGAATAGAAGGGGGGATAGCATTAATTCAGTAGCTCCCATACCGGTTTAAGATGGGTAGGCAAAGGGGCAAGTCGACCTAATTCCACCCATTGATCTGGGCAATGGAAATCAGAACCCGCAGAACCTGCTAGTTCAAAACGAGTGGCAAGTGCTGCAGCCCTGATTATTTCGTCCTTATTAATGCGTCCGGTGACGACCTCAATCCCTTGACCGCCAGCGTTTTTGAAGGCATCCAGCAAGCGTCTCATCGCGTTGCTCGTAAGTTTGTAGCGCAAAGGATGCGCTAATATCGCGACGCCGCCTGATTCAATAATCCAGCTAATGGCTAAAGCCAGCTCTGCCCAAGGGGTAGCGACATAAGCCGGTTTACCTTTGGCAAGATAACGGTCAAAAGCTTCCTGCTGAGTGTTGACATGGTGTTGCGAGACGAGAAAATCGGCAAAATGACTGCGGGTAATCATCCCCTCTCCCGCTGCATTTTTTACCGCTTCCATCGCGCCGGGGATGCGCTTTTTGGCCAGTTTATCGGCAATCTTTTCAGCGCGTTCTATACGCGTATTTTGCAGATTTTGTGTGGCTTCGACGAGAGGTGGATGTAGCGGGTTAATACCAATGCCGACGATATGAAAGCATTGGTTTTGCCACAGTGTTGATAATTCGATACCAGGAATTAGTTTGACATCGGTTGCTGTGGCGCATGTTTGCGCCTCGGCAAGTCCTGCGATGGTGTCATGGTCTGTTAACGCCAGTGCGGTCACGCCGTGTTGATGGGCGCGATGCACTAATTCAGTGGGTGATAATGAACCGTCAGACGCGGTTGAGTGACAGTGGAGATCGTAGCGTTCAGGCATGGTTGTTATTGATACTCGCCATAAAGTTTTGCATAAAGCCCATTTTGATTGATTAATATTTCGTGTCGTCCCTGCTCGCAGATTTTGCCTTCTTCAAAGACATAAACATGGTCGGCTTGTTTAACCGCACTTAATCGATGGGCGATAATAATGGTGGTGCGGTTTTTTAAAAATACGCCTAGCGCCTGATGCAGATTATGTTCCGTTTCACTGTCTAGCGCTGAAGTTGCCTCATCCAGTATGACGACTTTAGGATTAGCGACGACCATGCGGGCAATGGCCATGCGTTGCCGTTGACCACCCGATAACCTCATGCCGTGCCGACCAACGATAGTTTCTAGCCCTTGCTCTAATTCTTTAACGGTGTCGGTGAGTTGTGCAATAGCCAGCGCGTTCCATAGTTGCTCATCTGATGACGGTTTGCCTAGGGTTAGGTTGGCGCGAATAGTGTCATTAAACAGTGCCGGATGTTGTAGTACGGTAACGACATGCTCCCTCACGACATCCAGGCCAATGCGCTCAATAGCAACATCGTTAAAATAAATGTGACCTGCTTCGCTGGGATAAAGACCAATCAATGTTTGTATTAACGTCGATTTACCGCCGCCACTAGCTCCCACCAATGCTACTTTTTCGCCCGCTTTAATATGCAGATTGATGCCATTGAGGATTTTTTCTTCGCCATAACTAAAATGCAGATTGTCAACACGTACGGCAACCGTTTTGTTTTTTAAAAAAGGATTTTCAAGATGAGGATATTGAGGTTCCTGCTGTAAGGCGTTAAGTCGATTAATGCGTGCGAGCGCTGCTTTGGCGGCAAAAAAAGCATATTGAATGTTAAGGATTTCCTGTACTGGCGCCATCATAAACCACAGATAGCCGAACACTGCCAGCATTTGCCCGATGCTCAGGTCAGCATAAAACACCATTAGCATGGCACCGGCGCGGAACACATCAAAGCCGAACAGAAACACCAGGAAGCTTAAACGGCTTGCGGCGTCACTTTTCCATGCAAAGGCAATGGCATTTTCCTTAACGGCAAGTGCAGAAGCGATCAGGTGGCTGCAATAATGCTGTTCGCGATTACTGGCGCGAATTTGGTGGATGGCTTCCAGCGTTTCGGTTAAGGCTTGTTGAAAAACTTCATAAGCCGAGTTTTCTTTGGATTTGAGGTGTTTTACTTTCGAGCCTACCACGCGGGTGAAATAAATGACCACAGGATTCAGTAACAGGATAAATAAACCCAGTTGCCAATTCATCCACAGCAAAATGATTGCGGTGCCGATAATTGTCAGCACTGCAATTAACAGTTTGCTGATGGTATTGCCGATAAAATTATCAATCGTATCCAGATCAGTGACCAAGTGCGTTACGACGCTACCCGTGCCAAGACTTTCGTATTCACTCATGGAAATATTTTGTAAATGACTGATGAGGTTTTTACGAAAACGAAAAACAATATCTTTAGAAATACAGGAAAATTGGCGTGACTGGATAATATTAAAAATGATTGCAATGATGCGCAGCAGAACACTGACTAGCAAGACAACGCCAATATAAAGCATCGGTTGTTGCCATGTAACAGGGAAAAGTTGGTTGATTACCTTGATAACAGCACCGGGTTTATGCAGCAGAACCTCATCGACAAGTAGTGGCATCAGTAGGGGCACCGGTACGCTGGCAACCGTCGCCAGCATTGCAATGATATGCGAGACTATCAATTGCTTTTTGTGCCCTAAAGCGATTTTATAAATAGTGTTCCAGTTATAAACGGGACTGTCCTGTTTTGATTGCACGGGCACGGAATGAGAGATTTTATAGGCGTTAAATTGTAGCATTTTGCGTGATTATCTTAACACAGCCTACTTTTAAATAATTTCTTGTTAGTTTTATAACCCGTGTAAAATAGTACACGGACAGTTTTATAACTTTTCTGTAAAAATCAACAAAAATCCCCTAATAAAACAAATACTTCTTCGCATTAGGCGAAAAACTTTCGAGCACCCCGATGAAAACAAAGATAGCTACTTTAATTGCACTCGCATTGCTGGTTATGATTAATTTCAGCATTTGGAGCTATGTGAACAACCCGCTGCAATTGCAGCCGTGGACAAAAACCACAATGGGTCTGACCTACGATCCTACCCGCAAAGGTGACGATCCGAGAGACAATATTTTTGTCAATGAAGCCGATATTGATAAGGATTTAGCTTTACTTGAAAACAAGGTTCATGCGATCCGAACTTACAGTATGCTTAGAGGACAGCATAAAATCCCTGAAATAGCCGCCAAGCACAATCTGAATGTGACTTTAGGTGCTTGGATTGATGGCAATCTGGAAAAAAATCGTCAAGAGATAGAAACCTTACTCGATATTGGTCGCCAGAATAACCCAAAAGTAATTCGGATTATGGTTGGTAACGAGGTATTGCTTCGTAATGATATTCCTGAAGAAGCCTTGATTGAATACATCCGCGAAGTAAAAAAACGTGGCAACGGGCGTCCTGTCAGTACCTCAGAAACATGGGCCGAATGGCTTAAGCATCCAAAAGTAGTTGAGGAAGTTGATTTTATTGCCGTGCATATTTTGCCTTATTGGGAAGGTATTGCCGCTGAGGATGCCGTCGATTATATTTTTGACCGCTATCATGATGTCCAAAAAGCTTACCCGAACAAGCCTGTTATTATTACTGAGCTAGGTTGGCCATCTGATGGACAACCTGCCAGACATGCCACCGCATCGGTATCTAATCAAGCCAAGGTATTGCGTGAATTTTTAAATCGAGCCGATCAAGAAAAAATTACTTATTACATCGTTGAAGCGTTTGATCAGCCGTGGAAACAATCGATAGAAGGCTCGGCTGGGGCTTATTGGGGCATATTTAATGCCGATCGCGTTGCCAAATATCCGATGGACGGCGATGTTTTAACCTTGCCAAACTGGGAGCATTGGGCAACAGGTGCCGCTATTTTCAGTATTGTCGTGATGGGTTTGTTTTTATTCACACGTAGAAGTCTGAAATTGCCTGGTGTCGTGTTTTTTGGCGTGATTACCAACTTGGCCGCATCGACTATTTTCTGGTCGGTCTCTGTTGGCGCACAGCAATATCAGACGCCGCTGACTATTGTCTTTTGGGTTATCCTCATTTTGATGCAGATTCTTGCGGCATTTATTCTGATGATTGAAAGCCTGGAGATTGCTGAGGTCGTTTGGCACCGAAAAGGGGCAAGAACGTTCCAACCTTTGACACCAACCGCCGCGTTTAAATATCCCAAAGTGTCGCTACATTTGCCTATCCATAACGAACCTCCCATGATGGTGCGTAAGACGTTGGAAGCGCTGGCAAAGGTTGATTATCCCAATCTTGAAGTGCTGGTGATGGATAACAACACTAAAGATCCTGCTATTTGGGAGCCAGTGCGTGATGATTGCGAGCGCTTAGGGCCGATGTTCCGGTTTTTTCATTTGGAAAACTGGCCGGGGTTTAAAGCCGGAGCGATTAATCACGCCTTGGAACAAACTGCACCTGATGCAGAAATCATTGCCGTTATTGACAGCGATTATATTTTATCGCCGGATTGGCTCAATTGCATGGTGCCGTATTTTGATAATGAAAACGTCGGCTTTGTGCAATCACCGCAGGATTATCGCGATCGCCATCAAAGTATATTTAAAAATATATGTTACTGGGAATATGCCGGATTTTTTAATATAGGCATGGTGCAACGTAACGAATACAACGCCATAATTCAGCATGGCACCATGACCATGATCAGAAAATCAGCGTTGTTGGAAGTTGGTAAGTGGGCGGAATGGTGTATTTGCGAGGATAGCGAGTTGGGTGTGCGCTTGTATGAAGCCGGTTATGATTCCGTTTATGTCAAAGATTCGTTCGGACGCGGTTTGATGCCCGATACCTTCTCAGGCTATATGACGCAACGCTTCCGCTGGGTTTATGGCGCCATGCAAATTATTAAAGGCCATTGGCGCAGCTTTTTGCCCACTAAAAAATCACCACTTACCGCCGCGCAACGCTATTACTTTATTGCCGGTTGGTTGCCGTGGTTTTCGGACGCGTTGGCATTATTGTTCACCAGCACCAGCTTGTTATTGACCGCCGTCATTGTTTATGATCCGATTCACAGCGAGTTGCCGGTTAACGCCTTTTTATTACCCACTATCGGCTTGTTCAGTTTTAAAATTCTGCGTGGTTTGTGGTTATACCAAGCGCGTGTTCCTTGTTCAGTTTGGCAATCCTTAGGTGCGGCATTATCGGGCTTATCTTTAACGCATACCGTTGCTAAAGGGACGATACAGGGCTTGTTTACCTCCGGTAAACCGTTTATGCGGACGCCAAAATACGAAAAACAAGGACCCTTGTTTGCTGGATTGATGATTATTCGACAAGAAGTTATCCTGTTGATATTGCTGGGTTCGGCGATTGCCGCAATGGCTTCTTTGGAACATTTCGATAATTTAAGCGGTAAACTCTGGATCTCTGTATTATCTGTGCAAGCCGTACCGTATGTTGCTACGTTACTGACTTTGTTAATCAGCATCGCGCCGAGTTATGGCAAAAAAGGGAAACTGCTGGCAGAAGAACTGGATGACGAGTAAGGATATTTCGTGTTAGAGACTGTGAAAGAATTCAAAATCGAGCGCAGTCGTTGTAGTTGTAGGTCGGGTTAGCGTGAGCGTAACCCGACGCAGTTATAAGTTGGCGTAGGGCGGTTTCGCGCCAGCAAACCGCCGCAAGGTGCACCATCAAAAACCATCAAGCCTATACCCACCAAGTATAAAAAATCCCTGCCAAGAAATTCTGGGTAGGGATCAGGTGCAAGGCTTATTGCGGTGGATTGCTAACGCGAATCCACCCTACAGCGCTACAGCGCTTATTTTTTACCCAATGCCTCATTTAAGGCTTCTGATAATGTTGGATAACGAAAGTTAAACTTTTCAGTCACCAGACGTTCCGGTATCACTCGCTGGCTGCCTAATACCAGTGCAGACATCTCACCCAATATCTGCTTTAAAAATCCAGCAGGAAGCGGTAGCAGGGTAGGTCGGTTTAAACATTGCGCCAAAGTTTGAGTAAATTCATTGTTATTCACTGGATGAGGTGCGGTTGCGTTATAAATACCTTGCATCAAGGAATTATCTATCATGGCTAAGGCAATAGCGATCCAATCGTCTCGATGAATCCACGACATCCATTGTTGTCCATTACCTAAACGCCCACCTAAACCTAAACGGAAAGGCAGTAACAGGCGTTGCAACAAACCGCCATCCCCTGCAATGACTAACCCTGTTCTAATAAGGCAGACTCTGACACCAAATTGCTGGGCTTGTTTGGCGGCGTGTTCCCAGTCATAGCAAAGTTGTGCCGAGAAATCTTCGCCTTTGGGTGAGTGTTCAGCCAGTATCGTGTTGCCTTGCTCGCCGTAATAACCGATGGCAGAGCCGCTGATTAGCACGGCAGGTTTTATGGTCATTCGCGCAATGCAGGCAATCAGTTGTTCGGTCAGATTAATTCGGCTGTCCCTGATTATTTGTTTGCGGGCGGAACTCCAGCGAGCATCAAAAATCGGCGCACCTGCCAGATTAATGATGGCCTGATAGGATTCTTCAGGTTTGATATCATTGAGATTGCCCAAAGCATGAACCTCTGAACCATATAATTTGGTGACACTTTTGGGATTGCGACTTAATACGCTTACGGCGTGTCCGTTAGCTATCAAACTACGGGTTAAGGCAACGCCGATGAAACCGGTACCGCCGGTAATCAGTATTTTCATAGTGGTGTCTTCATGAAGGTAAATATTGCTGGCAGTGACGTAGATGCAGCCACCAATCTACTCAAAGGAATGGCATCAGCAAGCAAGTCGTGCAGGGCTAGTTTTCGGAGATTGTGCAACCAAGATCGGCAAGGTGAATGTTAAGCCCTAGCGGGTTTGCAACGAGCTACGGAGCATCCAAGGCAAATTAGGGATTGATTAGCGGTTATGGGTTGCCGTCATTCGTGTATTCAATCTGGAATGACGGGGAGGGATTTCTTTGATATCGAATCAAGTTAATCTGGCAACAGCCGCTTTGGCAAGTTCGCTTAGCCCGTCTCCACTTTCTTGGTAATAAGCAATAATAGCTTGGCGCATTCTGGGCTCCCAAGCTCTCATGATATGACTTTTAACGCCTTCAGTGGCTACTTCTTTGTCGCTTTCGGCATTAAAAAAATCACTAATGTCGTTTGCCATTTTAACGAGTCTTTCAATTTTCATAGGTTTATCTGAGCAGTATGAGTTAAACGTTGGGGGTGGGTATAAACTACATGCTGGTCGGCACGAGCGAAACCGACTAAGGTTAATCCAGCTTCATCAGCAAGGCGGATGGCTAATCCAGTGGGTGCGGAAATAGCAGCCAGTAGGGTAATGCCAACTAGAGCCGCTTTTTGTACCATTTCATAACTGGCGCGGCTGGTGACGATCAGGAAGCCAGTACTAGGGGCTTTACCTGTGCGCAGTAATGAGCCAATGAGTTTATCTAGGGCATTATGTCGCCCGACATCTTCGCGGACGCTAATGATTCCAATATCTGGTATTGCCCAAGCTGCAGCGTGTACTGAGCCAGTCAATTTATTGATTTTTTGTTGCTGCCGGATTTCAGCTAATGCCGTGATCAGTTCGTCGGCCTTCACTGTTAAATCACTGTGTACGGGCGGGGGCTGGCGGATGGCCTGCTTTAGTGTACTGGCGCCACACAAGCCACAACCAGTGCGCCCTGTTAAATTGCGGCCTTTGTCCGCAAGGCATTGAAATCGGTGCTCAGGAATTTTTAATTGGACTTCAATACCGTTGGCACGGTTGTAAACTCGAGTTGATAATAATTCCTGAGCATGACTAATGATGCCTTCGGTGATACTAAAGCCCAGCGCAAATTCTTCTAGGTTAGTCGGGGTTGCCAGCATGACAACATGGGGGACGCCGTTGTATATCAGAGAGATAGGCACTTCTTCAGCTATATAGTCTTGTTCTATTGAGCGCTGACCTTTTTGCCAGCGCTCAACAGTGCTTTGCTGATAGCTAGGCCAGCCTAAATCTAGCGCCAGCGATTGCAGAGCCAGATTGGCGTTAGCCATTCAGACCCTGCTCCAGCAATTCCATTTGTTGCTCTGAAAACGCCACGTAGTCTTGTTGCCATTGTGACGACTGGGTAACTTTGGTAATTTGCACGGCAGTCACTTTATATTCAGGACAGTTAGTCGCCCAGTCAGAATTGTCGGTGGTAATGACATTGGCACCGGATTCTGGAAAGTGAAAAGTGGTATAAACGACACCGGGTTGGACGCGATCGCTGACTAAAGCGCGTAGCACGGTTTCACCGGCACGACTTTTAATGCCGACCCAATCATCGTTGTTAATGCCGCGATCTTCAGCATCATGAGGATGTATTTCCAGACGGTCTTCGCCGTGCCAAGCGACGTTTTCTGTACGGCGGGTTTGTGCGCCGACATTATACTGCGACAGGATGCGCCCTGTGGTCAGTATCAGTGGGAACATCGGAGTGACGCGTTCATGGGTGGCAACATAATCCGTTAGCATGAATAGGCCTTTGCCGTTATCTCGCATGAATTCGTCGATGTGCATAATCGGCGTACCTTCCGGTGTTGCATCATTGCAAGGCCATTGCACACTACCAAGCTCATCAATTTTTTCGTAGCTAACACCGGCAAAAGAGGGTGTTAGGTTGGCAATTTCAGCCATAATTTCTGATGGATGGCTATAATTCATGGGATAGCCCATGGCGTTGGATAGCATTTGGGTAACTTCCCAGTCCTGGTAGCCCGCTAGAGGTTTCATGACTTTACGCACAGGTGAAATACGGCGTTCGGCGTTAGTGAAGGTGCCGTCTTTTTCGAGGAAGGATGAGCCGGGTAAAAACACATGTGCAAATTTGGCGGTTTCGTTCAAGAAAATATCTTGCACAATCACACATTCCATCGCGCGTAACGCCGCATGAACGTGTTTGATGTCAGGGTCGGATTGGGCAATATCTTCACCTTCAATATAAATCCCCATGAAGCTGTTGTCGAGTGCTGCTTCAAACATATTAGGGATACGCAAGCCCGGATCCAGGCTTAGTGGTGCTTGCCAGGCATTTTCAAACAGTTGGTGGGTTTCTGGATCGGCAACATGGCGATAGCCAGGGAATTCATGCGGGAAGGAACCCATG
Organism: Methylococcaceae bacterium; assembly: GCA_947504985.1. Lineage (GTDB taxonomy): Bacteria > Pseudomonadota > Gammaproteobacteria > Methylococcales > Methylomonadaceae > Methylovulum. The sequence continues at coordinate 23,548 of CANNKH010000008.1, forward strand.
TCACAAGAACCTTGTACGTTGTTTTGTCCCCGTAGCGGGTTGACGCCAACACCGATACGACCCAGGTTACCGGTTGCCATAGCAAGGTTAGCGATGCCGATAACCATCGTCGAACCTTGGCTGTGTTCTGTTACGCCTAATCCATAATAAATAGCACCATTATCTGCTTTAGCATAAAGCCGTGCCGCCGCTCGAATGTCGGTAGCAGGAACGCCGGTGATGGCTTCAGTTGCTTCTGGAGCATGGCGCGGATCAGCAATAAAGGTTTTCCATTTATTAAAAGAAGCGACTTCGCAACGTGCATTGACAAAAGCGTCATCGGTCAGGTTTTCCGTGACAATGACGTGACCAATCGCATTGATTAACGCCACGTTGGTGCTGGGGCGCAATTTCAGGTGATAGTCTGCTGTAACATGCGGGCTGTTTTTTACCAGGTCAATTTCGCGCGGATCGACGACAATCAGTTTGGCACCTTGTCGCAGACGTTTTTTCATTTGCGAGCCAAACACTGGATGGCCGTCAGTCGGGTTGGCACCAATCACCATAATGACGTCAGCTTTCATCACGGAGTCGAAATCTTGGGTACCTGATGATTCGCCAAAAGTTTGTTTCAGACCATAACCCGTTGGTGAATGGCAAACGCGGGCGCAGGTATCGACGTTATTATTACCGAAACCGGCGCGTATCAATTTTTGTACTAGATAGGTTTCTTCGTTGGTGCAGCGTGAAGAGGTGATACCGCCGATTGAATCTTTACCGTATTTGGCTTGAATGCGTTTGAGTTCTGCGGCCGCATGAGCAATGGCTGCTTCCCAGCTGACTTCTTGCCAAGCATCTTTGATACTGGCGCGGATCATGGGTTTGGTGATGCGGTCTTTATGGGTGGCATAGCCAAATGCGAACCGACCTTTAACGCAGGAATGACCGTGGTTAGCTTTGCCATCTTTGTGTGGCACCATGCGGATGACTTGCTCACCTTTCATTTCGGCTCGGAATGAGCAACCGACACCACAATACGCACAGGTTGTGACAATGGCATGTTCAGGCTGACCATGATCAATGACTGATTTTTCCATTAGTGTTGCCGTTGGACAAGCTTGGACGCAAGCGCCACAGGACACGCATTCTGAATCCATGAAGGCCTGGTTTTGACTAGGTGATACTTTGGAATCAAAACCACGACCATCGATAGTTAATGCGAAAGTGCCTTGTGTTTCTTCACAGGCTCTAACGCAGCGTGAACAGACGATACATTTACTAGGGTCAAAGCTGAAATAGGGATTACTTTCGTCTTTGACAGCATTCAAGTGGGTTTCAATGGGATGGTAACGGACTTGACGCAAGCCCACCGCACCAGCCATATCTTGCAGTTCGCAATCGCCATTTGCTGAACAGGTCAAACAGTCTAGCGGATGATCGGAAATGTACAGTTCCATAACACCGCGCCGCACTTCTGCAAGCCTTGGATTTTGTGTGGTGATTTTCTGACCTTCTGCAACTGGTGTGGTGCAGGAGGCTGGCATACCGCGACCGCCTTCAATTTGCACTAAACACAAGCGGCATGAACCAAACGGTTCAATGCTGTCGGTTGCACACAGTTTGGGAATATCGATGCCAATGCTGGCGGCTGCACGCATGATGGATGTTCCAGTCGGGGCTGTTACCTTAAAGCCATCAATTTCCAGAGTGACATTTGAAGTTGCAGTGCTGGCTGGGGTGCCTAAATCTTGTTCTTTATTGATGGACATGGTGATTACCTCGTATGGTTATCAAGCTACGTTGGTTGTTTCATTAACGCCGAAATCTTTCGGGAAATGATTTAAAGCACTTAGCACAGGGTAGGGTGTCATGCCGCCTAGGGCACAAAGCGAGCCATTCAGTAAGGTATCGCAAAGAGAGCGTAACAATGGTATGTTTTTGTCAAGTTCGCGGCCTTGCATAATTTCATCCATAAGTTCGTAGCCACGGGTTGAGCCAATGCGGCAGGGCGTACATTTTCCGCAAGATTCAATTGCGCAAAATTCCATGCTGTATTTAGCCATTGCTGCCATATCAACGGTATCATCGAACGCGACAATACCGCCATGACCGACAACCGCCCATATTGCGGCAAAAGCTTCGTAGTCAAGTGGCGTGTCAAATTGTGATTCAGGTAGGTAAGCGCCAAGCGGCCCGCCGACTTGTACGGCTTTAATGGGTCTACCGGATGCCGAGCCACCACCAAAATCATATAACAGTTCGCGCAAGGTCAGACCAAAGGCAAGTTCCACGAGGCCAGTGTGTTTAAGATTACCAGCCAGTTGCAATGGCAAGGTGCCTCGCGAGCGCCCCATGCCAAAGTTGCAATAATATTCACCACCTTTATCTAAAATAAGCGGTACAGAAGCCAGGGATATAACGTTATTGACGACAGTCGGTTTGCCAAATAAGCCACTAATTGCCGGTAATGGTGGCTTGAAGCGTACTAATCCACGTTTACCTTCTAGGCTTTCCATCAATGATGTTTCTTCACCACAAACGTAAGCACCGGCACCTAAACGTACTTCAAGATGGAAAGCTTTACCACTGTCTCGGATGTTGTCACCCAAGTAACCTGCTTGATAAGCTTTTGCAATCGCTGCATTCAGTGCTTTATGCGCATGTGGATATTCGACACGCAGATAGATATAACCTTGTGTTGCGCCAACGGCTAAACCGGCGATAGTCATGCCCTCAACCAGTACGAACGGATCACCCTCCATGACCATGCGGTCGGAAAACGTGCCGGAGTCGCCTTCGTCGGCGTTACAGATAATATATTTTTGCTCGGAAGCCGTATTTAACACGGTGTTCCATTTAATGCCGGTTGGAAATGCGGCGCCACCGCGACCACGCAAACCGGAGTCAGTGATACTTTTCACGATGTCCGCTTGCGCCATATTGAGGGCATTGTTTAGACCGCGATAGCCATCATGGGTAAGATAGTCGTCAAGACTGATAGGATCGGTTTTGCCAACACGGGCAAAGGTTAGGCGTTGCTGCTTTTTGAAATAAGCCAACTCTTCAGTTAGCCCTAAATTTAAGACATGCTTACCGCCGTTAATAAAGTCAGCGTCAAATAAACCGGCAACGTCGTTGGCTTGTACGGGACCATAAGCGATACGACCCGCATCGGTGACTACTTCAACGAGTGTTTCTAGCCAGTACATGCCGCGCGAGCCGTTGCGGATGATGTCGATAGCAATGCCGCGTTGCTGGGCAAGCTCTGCAATAGTCGTCGCAACGCGATCAGCGCCTAAAGAAACCGCACCTGAATCGCATGGGATATAAATGGTGATACTCATGCTGATTTCTCCAGTTCGTTGATGATGTCATCGAAGGTGCTTGCTGATACGCGTCCATAAATGGCTTCGTCAATTTGCATAGCCGGTGAGCAGGCACAGTTGCCAAGGCAATAAACCGGCTCTAAAGAAAATTGGCCATTTTCGGTGGTTTCATGAAAATCGATGCCCAGTTTATGTTTAGCATGGACTTCCAATTCGGCAGAACCCATTGCCTGACAGGATTCGGCACGACAAAGATAAATGGTGTGTTTACCAGGCGGCGTATCGCGGAAATAGTGATAAAAACTAACGACACCATGCACTTCAGCACGGGACAGATTCAGTGCTTTTGCTATAACAGGAACGCTATCGGCAGGGATATAACCCAGTGCAGCCTGAATGCCGTGCAATATCGGCAAAAGTGCGCCAGGTTTGTCCTTGAGGGCAGCGATTACTTCCTGCACAGCTTGGGTAGTGTTTGGTTCTGTCATGGTCTTCTCACAGTGTTGATTCCTTCGCTTGAATGCAGCAAATAGTCCTTCATTGCTGTGTCATAAATAAAGTGTTGGCTAGAATAGCACAAGAAATTTTTCGTGTAAAAAGCACTAAAACCCTAGCTGTCATGTGTTTTTTCAGCGAGTATGCCCAATTTTTCGATGGCGATGGCTAGTTGTTCGGTATTCTCAGCACGGACAGTGGCATGAGCAACCTTGCGACCTTTACGAGGCACCTTGTCATATAAATGTAAATGTGCGCCCGGAATAGTCAAGACCTGTTTTGTGGTGGGTAGACCTCCGATAAAATTAACCATGGCTGTTTTGGTCACGGTGGCCGTTGAGCCTAGTGGCAAATCGAGAATAGCGCGTAAGTGATTCTCAAACTGGCTAGTCTCGCTGCCTTCAATCGTCCAGTGTCCCGAGTTATGTACTCTGGGTGCAAATTCATTGGCAATTAGTCCATTATCCACGGCAAATAATTCCAGTGCCAATACGCCAACGTAATCTAGTGCAGTCATTAATCGCGAGATGTAGACTTCCGCTTGTTGTTGCATGGGGTCGTCAGCTTTACTTTCGGCAATACGCAAAATGCCATTACGATGTGTGTTTTCCGATAAAGGATAAAAAACAATATCGCCTGATACATTACGCGCAGCAATAATGGAAACTTCACGGTTAAAGGGTACAAATACTTCAACGATGGCGGGTACGCCTTCCAGTAGTTTCCAAGCGGCCGGTAAGTTGTCGGCAGATTTTAGTATTGACTGACCTTTGCCGTCATAGCCTTGTGTTCGGCTTTTTAATACCGCTGGATAGCCAATAGTTGACATTGCTTGTACGAGTTGCTCAAAAGTGTCAATCGCGGCGTAAGCAGGTGTGGGAATAGCCAGTGTATTTAAGAAGTTTTTTTCAACTAACCGATCTTGGGCAATGGCTAATGCCTGTGCAGGCGGGTAAACACGGGTATGCGCAGCCAAAAATTCTGCAACTTCCGCCGGTACATTTTCAAATTCATAAGTAACTACGTCAGCGCGTTCGGCTAGCTCGGCTAGCAGGCGCGGATCATTGTAGTCACCATGAAGATGCTCGCCCAATTTATTGGCGCATGCTTCTGCTGACGGGTCAAGAAAGATAAAGTCTAATCCCAAAGGATAGCCAGCTAAAGCGATCATGCGGGCGAGTTGTCCGGCGCCAAGTATACCTATTTTCATAATACCTCCGCGCGTGGGTCAGCGTTAGCCAGCACAGTATCTGTTTGATCGCGCCGAAAATCATGCACGGCCTGACGATATTGAGGATGTTTGTTGCTGATGATAGCGGCGGCTAGGAGTGCAGCATTGATTGCTCCTGCTTTACCTATCGCCAGCGTACCGACTGGAATTCCTGCTGGCATTTGGACAATGGATAATAAAGAGTCCATACCGTTTAATGCCTTGGATTGTACTGGAACCCCTAATACAGGGATTACGGTTTTTGCAGCAGTCATACCAGGTAAATGTGCTGCACCTCCCGCGCCGGCGATGATAACTTCCAATCCTCTGGGTTCCGCTGATTCAGCGTAGCGGAATAGTTTATCGGGTGTCCGATGAGCTGAGACGATTTCAATTTCATGGGGGACGCCAAGTTTATCCAGGGTTTCTCCGGTGAAGCGCATAGTGTCCCAATCAGAGGCTGAGCCCATAATGATGCCAACCAGTGCGGTCATGATGTTGATCCTTGTTAATAATTTAAAGCCGCTTAGTATCGCATAAATAAAACAGTATGTTTTCTTAGTTTTTATTAAATTTTATCAATACGCTTGAACAAAAATAAAAACCTTATATAATATGCCCCTCTAAAAACGGAGCGGTAGTTCAGTTGGTTAGAATACCGGCCTGTCACGCCGGTGGTCGCGGGTTCAAGTCCCGTCCGCTTCGCCAATATCATAAGCAGTTTATTCATCATAGCGACATCGCTAAATAGTATTTTTCTATCGAGTCCCCTGAGCGTTTTTGTTATCCGATTCTAAAGTTCTTACGCTGACACAGTTATATCGTCAAAATTTCAAGGAACTTAGAAATGGCGGACAAAATAACTTTGTTGCGTGTGCCATGACTGCCAGTCCTTTGAGGGCTGGCAGTCATTATATTGCCGAAGTTATTTCATGCTCATTCTTTAATACTATAACCCACCAGTAAACATGGCAAGACGAAGCGAACACAGTCAGGAAGAGATAAAGACTATGATTCTTTTGGCGGCAGAGCGAATCTTGGTTGAGGAGGGATTTTCAGCATTAACGATACGTAAGATTGCTATTCAGATAGGTTATACCGTCGGTAGTATTTATATGGTATTCGAAAATAGGGCTGATCTAGTGCTGCATATCAATGCCATAACCTTAGATCATATCGCTATGCAGCTAGGAGAAATCAAACGCTGTACCGATGCGTCGGATATGGACGTTCTCGCTAAAGCCTATTTAAATTATGCAAAACACAATCTAAACCGCTGGCGGCTGGTTTTTGATTATCATTTACCTGAAGGTAAACCAATTCCTGAGTGGTATCAGGCAAAAATCGATGCCATTTTTAGGGTGGTGGAAGTACGGTTTGCGCAGCTTAGTCGAAATCATACCGACGCCGAAAACAAAAAAGCCGTTCGCATCTTATGTGCGGCGGTTCATGGCGTTTGTGTGCTGCCGTTGAGCAATACTTTCGGCAAGATTGACTTTGACGCTATTGAAGACGGCGTGGTTTTATTAACCCGAAATTTTATGCGTGGCTGGATGACTTCCAATTGACACTTAAAATTAGCGTTGTTCATGATGCATTTTTGAGGTATTCGGCTGTTTACGCAAACCCAGCGATACCGAAAAAGTGCCGATAATAACCAGAAAGCCTAGGATTATCATCGAAATGACAGGATCTGCATGCTTTGATGCCGCGAAGGTATAACAACCCACCCCTGTCAGC